>VGIX01000023.1 GCA_016867725.1 Candidatus Effluviviaceae Genus I sp. | reverse complement strand
GATGCCATCACGACGCAGGCTGCGGCGCCGGGGCGCGCGCCGACCGACGACGGAGCGAGTTCGCCTCGAGCCGTCGCGATCATGATCTCCACGATGTCTGCGTCCAGAAGCGGGAGCACCGCCTGCGTCTCCGGGTCGCCGAAGCGGCAGTTGAACTCCAGGACCCTGATGCCGCCGGCCGTCAGCATGAGACCTGCGTAGAGGACGCCGCGGTACACGATGCCGTGATGTTCCTCGAGGGTCGCGACGGCCCTGTCGATGACGCGGCGCTGCACGTCCGCGAGGGCCTCCGCGCCGAGCACAGCGGCGGGCGCGTACGCCCCCATGCCGCCGGTGTTCGGCCCCTCGTCACCGTCGTGCGCCCGCTTGTGGTCCTGCGACGGGACGAGCAGCGCGGAGCGGCGGCCGTCCACGAACGCCAGCACGGAGGCTTCCTCCCCCTCGAGGAACTCCTCGATGACGACCCGTTCGCCCGAGGGCCCGAAGACACCGCGGACGAGCGCGTCGTCGACCGCGGTCTCAAGCTCCCGCGCGTCACGGGCGATGACCACGCCCTTCCCGGCGGCAAGACCGTCGGCCTTGACCACGACCGGCAGACCGATCTCCCTCGCGCGGCCCAGCGCCTCGTCGCGGTTCGACGCGACCCACGCCTGCGCGGTCGGGATGCCGCCCCGCAGCATGAGGTCCTTCGCGAACCACTTGCTGCCCTCAAGCTGCGCCGCCGCGCGCGAGGGACCGAAGACGGTCACGCGCGCCGCCTCGAGCCGGTCGGCAAGCCCGAGCGTGAGAGGCGCCTCGGGACCCACGACCACGAGGTCGAAGCGCTCCTCCACGGCGAAGCGCGCAAGCCCGCTCACGTCGTCCGCCGACAGGGGCACGCAGCGGGCCAGGGAAGCGATCCCGGCATTGCCGGGCGCCGCGACGACCTCGCGGGCGAGCGCGCTCTGGCGGATCTTCCAGACAAGGGCGTGCTCCCGGCCCCCGCCCCCCACCACGAGGATCTTCATGGGTCCTCTGGACAAGAGGGGCCGCCCCCGAGGCGGGGACGGCCCCTCAGAACGGCGCAGAAGGCTACCTGTACAGCGTCTTGACCGTCCCCCACGACCTGCGCTCCACCGGGGTCGTGTAGCCGGTGACCGTCATGGTGTACTTGCTCCCGCAGTCCGTCGGCAGCCAGAACTGCGGCCCCACCCAGAGCCAGTACGTGCCGGGACTGAGCGCGGCGGACACGCATCCGGCGTCGCACGCGTCAACAAACGCGGTGTCGAGGAAGGTCAGGCCGTCGCACGAGCCGCCCAGGATGAACAGCAGCAGGGGCATCTCACCGAACGCGCACATCTCGATCGTCCGCGGCTGGTCGAGCGTGATCTGGTACCAGTCGGTGTCCCGCCAGCACTGCCCGCCGTTCTCGAACACGCCGGTCTCCCCGCAGACTCTGATGGTCCCGGCGGACGGATCGAGCGTCTGGAACACGTACGGCATGGAGTTGCAGCCGCCGTTCCAGGAGTCAACGTAGTCGACGTGGCACATGGGCTCGCCCTCGACCACCGAGCCGAACGGGCAGTCGGCCACGCACGAGTCGGCGTAGAACCCGTCAACGGTCATGAGGTACTCAGAGCCGCACGGGACGCCGTCGAAGGTCTGCGAACCGACCCACAACCAGTACGTGCCCGGGCCGACGGTCGCCTCGACCCACGCCTCATCGCAGGCATCGGCCGTCGCCATGTCAACGACCTCAAGGGCACCGCATCCTGCGGTGCCGTTGATGAAGAAGATCAGGACCGGGAACTCGGCGGTGCACCCGAAGCGGACGGTCGTGGTCTCGAGGAGCTCTATCTCGTACCAGTCTGTGTCGCGGTAGTTCAGACTCCCGTACAGGTAGGTGCCGCTCGTCCCGCACACTGTGATGCGCCCGTAGTAAGGGGCAAGCGTCTGGAAGACCTCCGGCGAGGAGTTGCAGCCCCCATTCCAGATGTCCTCCCAGTCGTCCTCGCAGATCGGCTCAAGCTCCGTCCGGTCGCATGCGCCGCAGTCCAGCTCGCAGCGCGGGCCCGTGAAGCCCAGATCGGCAGCGGTCGGCGCCCCGGGGTAGGCCTCGCTGCCGAGAAGCCAGGACAGCTCATCGGAGAGCGTCCCGGAGTCCGGCTGCGCGCCCGGCGTCATCCGGATCAGCGGGGCGCTCGACTGAGCGAGACCGGCCGGCCGCGCCGCATCCGTCACCGGGGCGTCAGCCGACCAGGCTGTCCCCGCGCACAGAAGAAAGGCAAGCAGAACGCATGCGCAGACTCCCATGTCCCAACGCCTCCTCTCGGTTCGACATCAACAGCTCTTGCGCAGCACACCCGCGCGCCAGGACTCGTAGCACAGGTCTCATCCGCGTGACAAGAGCGAAGTTGGAAGCAGAAGGGCCGCCCCATGACGGGGCGGCCCCCTGAAGCCGCGGGACCGCGCGCGGGCGGTCCCGAGGCGGCCTGCGACAACTAGCGTCCGAGCGATCGCTGGCCCGGGCCTGACCCGACGATGGCAAGGCGCTGAGAGGCGGCGAGCACCATGCCCGGGGGATCGCCGAACGGGGCAAGGGCACTGGGGCGGAGCGTGTCCGCGGCATACGCGGGATGGGCGCCTCGGCCTGAATCGACCAGGAGCTTGCTCTCGGGAGAGATGACGGAAGGCACGCCGACCGGCCCGTACGCCACGGCCCGCGGAGGCGCGCCCTGCTCCACCCCGCCCGTCACCGGCCTGAGCCCGAGCCAGAGACCCACGGCGAAGCAGAAGAGCGCCACGGCGGCGGGAGCCAGCCTCGGGATCAGCGCCGGCCAGGTCCTCGACTCGCCGCGCCGCCTGCCACTCTCAAGCCTCCTCCGGAGCTTCGCCTCGAAGCGCGTCCAGTGGAAAGGCGAGGGCTGCCTGTATCCGTCGTCGCGAACGGCCTCCAGGAGCCGCTCGAGCGCGGCGCGCTCCTCGGCGCACGCCGCGCACGCCGCGCAGTGCTCCTCGATCATTGAGCGCTCGCTCGCGTCAAGGCCGCCCGACGCGAACTCGACCAGCATCTCCTGGACCCGTGCGCACTCCCGTCTCATCGCAGATCCCCCAGGAGCTTCCTGAGCTTCCTCACCGCGTGGAAGTAGTTCGCCTTCGAAGTGCCCTCAGAGCAGCCGACGACCTCCGCGATCTCCTTGTGACTGAGGCCCTCGAAGAACCTCAGCGTGAAGACGGCCCGCTGCTTGTCGGGGAGAGATCTGACCGCCGAGTCCACGCGCCCTGCCAGCTCGGAGCTCATCGCCGCATAGCTGGGATCCGCGTCGGCTCGCCGATCCTCCCACTGGAGTTCCCCCATCGGCACCATGTGACGGAACCTGTCTCTCCGGAGCCGATTGAGAGCGATGTTGACCGTGATGCGGTAGATCCACGTGTAGAGGCTCGACCGCTCCTGAAACCGCCCGACGTGCCGGAAGACCCGTATGAACGCCTCTTGGGCAACGTCCTCGGCGATCTCGTCGTCCCTCACAACCCGCCACGCCACGCGATAGACCCGCTCGCGATACGCAGCGACCAGTTCCTCAAAGGCCCTCTCGTCCCCGGCCTTCAGCCGCCGGACGAGGCCCTCATCCTCTCTGCCCTGCGGGGGTGTCGCCCTGTCAGTCGAGTCGTTGGACACGCCGTCACGCCGCCCCGTTTACGCCGGTCTCCGCCCGGGCGGCGCAACCGCCCGGGCCTCCGTGGGCGGGCTCAAGCTATGACAACGCGAACCAGGTGTCAACTGGACCCGACCGACCGCTCCCCGGAAAGCCGTCGGGCGGGGACCTCTCCCCGCCCGACGATGCTGCTGGGATCCGACCCGGCGGCCTCATGGCCTGCCTGCGGAGTCTCCTAACGGTAGAGGCTCTTGATCCGGCCCCAGCTCTTCAGATCCTCGCCCTCGGGAACCGTGGCGACGGGCGCGCACCATCCCCACAGGTCCACGAACTCCATCGGGCCGCGTGCCATCACGCAGTGGTTGACGTCGTCGAGCGTGAGCGCGCGGTTGGGATACGTGTCGCACTCGTACACGCCGCTCTCCTGGGAGTCGGCGCAGAAGTACTTGTACTCCA
Source organism: Candidatus Effluviviaceae Genus I sp. (assembly GCA_016867725.1). Classification (NCBI taxonomy): domain Bacteria; phylum Candidatus Effluviviacota; family Candidatus Effluviviaceae; species Candidatus Effluviviaceae Genus I sp. The sequence goes on along the minus strand of VGIX01000023.1, from coordinate 26,142 downwards.
GCTGCCGGTGCGTGCCGGTCGGGAAGACAACCAGCGCGGAGTAGATGCCGTCGCCCGACGTGAGGTCGCCGCCCGTGCCGTCGTCCCTGAGCACGATGCCGGTCGACCAGTCGAGAGGTGCCCTGTTGCCGCGGACGTACAGGGCGTAGCCGCAGGTCGGCGCGTTGGTGACCTGGAACCGGACCCCGACGTCGCACGAAATGTTGTCCGACGGCGCCACGTCCTCCCACCACACGTTCATCGTCTGGCTCGCGGCGTTGGGATCGAGCGTCACGTAGTGACCGAACTCGTAGTCGCCCTCCCACGTTGTGCAGTCCACGATGTACTTGTACTTCACCTGCGCGGACGACGCGCTGCCGCCGCACGCGTAGCCGAGCGAGAAGTACTCGACGACCGTGTAGACGCGGTCGCCCGCGACCGCATCCCCGTTGGTGCCGTCGTCGTACGTCTGGCACCCGCCGCACTGGTCCCACGTCAGGGGGTACGTGTCGCCCTGGATGTGGACGCTGGTCGGAACGCCGTTCGCCTGCGCGTAGAGCTCCATGTGAACTTCGAAGACGACCTTGTGGAGGAAGAAGCAGGCGGTGTTGTTGCTCGGGTCAACCGGCCGTCCATCGAGGTCCGTGACGCCGGTGACGGTCACGGTGTAGTCGTCGCCCTCGACGAGGTCCGGAGACACCTCCAGGTAGACGGTGTCCGTCTGAAGCGGGTCGCGCGTGGCGGTGAGCACGGTGTAGACGCGGCCTCCCACGGTGTAGTTCGTCGCGGTCTCCGCGGAGGTCTCCTCCACCGCCTTCGAGAACTTGACCTCGAGGACGCCCGTGTCGACAGGACAGGCCGCCTTCACGCGGGCCGATACCACGGTCGGAGGGGCCGCCGTGAAGACCTCGGTCAGGTTGTTCACCATGTGGTAGCGGAAGAGCACCGGCGTGGAGCCGTTGGAGGAGAACAGGCGGTTGCCGGACGTCGAGGTGTTCTGCGCCCAGTTGTTGTTGAGCACGATCTTGAACTGGTAGTTGCCGGCCGGGATGACGGACTGCCACTCCCAGACGTCATCGCCGTCAGGGTCCGACATGACCGTGAGCGTCGTGTTCGTCTGGTCCCAGTCGCTCCCGCCCAGCTCGCTCATGAAGTCTCCGCAGACGATGGGCGGGTTCATGCTGTGGAACACGTACTCGTCGCCCTGCCTCGTGCCGACCACCGCGCCGAAGTTCACGTACCAGGTCACGTTCCCGGTGCCGGAGAGCGAGAAGCTCTGGTTCGCGCTGGGGAAGTCCTGCCCCCAGGCGTTCCCGTCAACGGCCTTGTACTGGTGCGCGCCTGCGTCGAGGCTCTTCGTGAGCACGTAGACGCCGTTGGCGTTGACCGAAAGCTCGTAGTTGGGATCGTTGGGATTCCACCCCTGGAAGTTCCCCGTGATGTGACCGGCCGCCAGCGCGACCGCCGGGAGTACGAGCAGCGCCGCAAGCGCCGCCATGAAAGCCCTCATGCCGTCCTCCTTCCATCGCCGCGGGGCACTCGCCGCCGCGGCCCCCCCCGAGACAAGCTCGGGGACCAGCGCGCCCTGGGAGCATCAGGCCCCGACTGCCGAAGCGCGCCGGGGCCCGATGTCGAACATCACTGAACTGCGAGTCGCCTCAGACCCCGGCTAGCGATAGAGCGCCTTGATCGTGCCCCACGTGCCGGACTCGATCGGGCTCGGGCACTCCGGGCAGTCGGGCGTCTGGTACTCCCACCCGTCAGTCCAGAGGTCCATCGTCGGGCCCGAGTCGTCGATCACGAAGCTGTGGTCGCCGGTGCTCTCCCAGGTCTGGCAGCCGTCCTTCTTGTACTTGTACCAGCGATGAGGGTTCGAGCCGGCCAGGAAGTTGATGGTCACCTGGTACAGCTTCGGGCTCGCCGTCGGGCACGGGCGAGTCATGACGACGCCGCCCCCCCAGTTCGTGAGCTCGTTGCCGCTCCCGGTCACGCACACGTCGCCGGAGGTCGTCGTCTCGCCGGCCAGGCAGAGGTGGAACGTCACCATGACGTCCTGACCGAGAACCTGGGTGATGGGCAGGAAGAAGTTCGGGGGGTTCCCCCACTGGTCGTTGCCGTAGCACTCGGCCATGTCAGTGAGGTCCACGACCTTCACGTAGAACTCGATCTGGCTGCAGCCGTGGCCCGCCGGGATCGTGCCCATGTACTCGTCGTTGTTGCCGATGTCCACGTTGTAGACCATTCCGACTTCCGTGAACGGGTCCGACGTCCCGCCGCAGCGGTAGTACAGATACGCCGCGATGTCGGCGCCCTGGCCCGGCTGGTCCGTCACGCCCGGCTTCCACACCTGCACGTACACGCCGATGTTGTCGTTGGACGTGTACGACGTGCCGTTCACGGGCCAGATGTTCCCGCACCAGCCCACGGCCCCGACGGCCGTCTGGGCGGCGACGACGAGGACGATGCCCGCAAGCACCATCGTCGCAAACCGCTTCATCTCCCCCTCCTTCTGGGGGCAGCCCTCCTGGGGTCTGCCCGCACCTCGCCTACCGTCCCGATTCCGCTGGCTGTCTTCTGCAGAGCGTTCGGGCGCCCTTGTCCGAGTTCATAATAGCACAGACAGCACCGAATGTCAATCGCGAGGACGCACCAGGTGGGACGGGAGAAGAACACGCTGTGGCCGCGCGTAGGCGGCCACAGCGTGTGCGGAAGGCCTGGAGCTGGTGAGCGGAGTCGAACCGCTGACCTACGCATTACGAGTGCGTTGCTCTACCGACTGAGCTACACCAGCTCGAACGCCGCGCCGCCGGGCCCCGGCCGGTCGGCCGACGGCGGCGGAAGGATGGTGCCGCCCCGCAGAATCGAACTGCGGACACACGGATTTTCAGTCCGTTGCTCTACCATCTGAGCTAGGGCGGCACGAACCTAACTTCGGATATGCTAGCAGCACCGCGGAGTCGAGTCAAGCGGCCGCCGGAGACCCCACCGCCGGCCGCGCCGGTCCGTCAGGCCGAGTACCCATGCGGGAATCTCCTGGCCCAGGCCCACGCCGATTCGATCATGTCGCTCAGCTCCCGGTGCCGCGGCTTCCACGCCAGCTCCCGCTCGGCCAGCGACGAGCTCGCCACCAGGCGGGCCGGGTCACCGGCGCGCCTCGGCCCCACGGCGCACGGCACGCTCCTCCCGGTGATCCGCGTTACCTCGTTGATGACGTTGAGGACGCTCCAACCATCGCCGCTCCCGAGGTTGAACACCCCCGAACGCCCTCGGCTCAGCGCGTCGAGCGCCGCGATGTGAGCGTCCGCGAGGTCCCTCACGTCCACGTAGTCGCGGATGCACGTTCCGTCGGGCGTCTCGTAGTCGTCCCCGTACACCGTGATCTCAGACAGGACTCCCTGCGCGGCCCTGAGCGCGTTCGGGATCAGATGTGTCTCCGGGCTGTGATCCTCCCCGAACCGCGCCGAGGCTCCCGCGGCGTTGAAGTAGCGCAGCGAGACGTACTTGAGACCCACGGCGCCCGAGCGCCACTCGAGGATGCGTTCGAAGGCGAGCTTCGTGTCGCCGTAGACGCTGAGCGGGCGCGTGCCGTGCGACTCGCTGATGGGCACGGACTCAGGCTCTCCGTAGACGCCCGCGGACGACGAGAAGACGATCTCGCCTACCCCGGTCTCCGCCATGGCGTCGAGCAGCGCGCATCCGGCGACGACATTCGTGCGGTAGTACTCACCGGGCCGCGACTGCGACTCGGGCACCACACTCTTCGCCGCGAAGTGGATGACCGAGCCCACGCGGTGCTTCGAGAGAACGCCGCGCAAGAACGCCTGGTCTCCTACGTCGCCCGGCTCAAGTGGCACGCCCGGGACGATCGCATCGCGGTGCCCCTGCGAGAGGTCGTCCACGACCACGACCTTCCACCCGGCCTCCGCCAGCTTCTCGACCGTCACGCTCCCGATGTACCCCGCGCCGCCGGTCACGAGAACCGTCTGTCCCATCCGGATGCTCCTCCATCTTGCCACGACGCCCAAGGCCCATCCGCGACGTCACCGCCCCGTCATGCGCATCCTCAGAAGGTCCGCGACCTCGGTCAGGCCGAGCCTCGAGCACGCCAGCCCATACGCAAGCAGACCGGCGCCGCCCGAGAACGCCATCCGGGCGGCACGGCTCGTCACGCGGGCGCCAGCAAACGTCATGCCAACGCGCGAGTCAACGGCCCACACGGCGAGGAGCATCGCTCCTGCCGCCACCGCCACCAGCCCGATGGTCCTCAGAAGATCGCGGCGCGCGACCGACGCGCCGAACGACGCGAGGCGCCTGTTCAGCAGCACGTAGAGAAGCGCGGCGTGCGCCGTGAAGGAGATCGAGGTCGCAAGCGCCAGCCCCGCGTGCCTGAGAGGCGTCCGCACCAGCAGCAGGTTCAGTCCCGCGTTCAGAAAGAACGCGCCCAGCGCGACCTTCACCGGCGTCTTCGTGTTGAGCGTGGCCGCGAACGCCGTGGCCAGCAGGAACTCGATCCCCATGCTCACGAGGCCGATCGAGTACATCGAGAACGCCGCCGCCGTCATCGCGAGGTCCCGCTCGCCGAACACGCCCCGCTGGTACACGAGCCCGCACAGCGGCTCGGCGAACCAGACCGTGAGCACGACCACAGGCACCAGGAAGACGAGGTTCATGCGGATCCCCGAGAGGAGCGCCTTCCGAAAGCCGTCGTACCGCTCCAGGGCGAACTCCTCGGCCAGATGCGGCGCCGCGGAGCGCCCGGCCGCAAGGGCGAGGATCGCGTACGGCAGATGAACGAGCCTGAACGAGTAGTAGAGCGATGAGATACTCCCCGGGTCGAGGAAGGACGCGACCGTCCTGTCCACGATCACGCCCATCCGTCCGATCGCCGAAGAGAGGATCACGGGGCCCGCAAGTCCGGCCGCCCGCCGCAGGTCCGCGTCGCGGCCGGGAAGCGACCACCGGAACGCCCGCATGCCGTCTCGGCCGGCCAGCGCGCGCACGAACGGAACCTGAACGAGGAGCTGCAGGAGACCGCCCGCCAGCACGCCGATCGCGAGGCTGTAGTATCCGAGCGACCTGGACAGCAGAAGCACCGCTCCGATGATGCCGACGTTCAGGAGCACCGGGGCAAGGCTGTAGACCTGGAACCGCCCGAACGCCAGGAGGATCGCGCCCATGAGCGCGGCAAGCCCGATCAGAAGCCCGAAGGGGAACATGATGCGGGTCATGCGGACCGTCTCGACCGCGGTGTCGCCCCGGAACCCGTGCGCCACGACGTTCACGATCGCGGGCGCCCCGACGATGCCCAGCGCGACGACCACGAGGAGTGACACCGCGAGCCCCATCCCTGCGTGGCCCGCGAGCTTCCACGCGCGCTCCCTCTCCCCGCGAGCGTGCAGCCCCTTGAACAGCGGCATGAACCCGGACTCGACGGCGCTCTCACCGAACACGCGGCAGAACAGGTTGGGGATGGTGAACGCGGCGACGAAGATGTCCATCGACCTGCCGGCCCCGAAGATCGCCGCCGTCGCGACCTCTCGCGCGAACCCGGAGAGCCTCGACACCAGGGTCCCGGCGCCGATGCTGGCGAAGCCCCTCACCATTCCGGTCCCGCGCCCCCGATCCGCCACCGGCCGGCTCCTCCGTGCGCTCGCGCCCGTCCCGCGCCAAGGGCGTGGACTCTAGCAATCGCTCTCGCCCTGTGTCAACCAGGCCAGCTTCCAAACTCGATGACACACATTGTGGCATGAGTCATGCATGGCCATTGACCGCGCGGGAACCTGCCGGAGATCGACGGGGGACGCCATCCGGTAATCGGCGGGCAGGGAAGACCTTAGGACGGAACGATGCGACCAGTGCGAACTCGCTTCATGCTTGCGGCGCTCGCGGGAGCGCTTCTCCTGCTCTGTTGCAGTCCGGCACCGGCGCAGGCCGGGTCGTCGGCGCTGCGCAGTCTGCGGGGCGGCACGCTCGCCTGCCGGACGGAACTCTCGCTCGGCTTCCTGTACGGCGCCGGCTCCCGCCCGGGCGCGCTCGGCGCGGCCGTGGCGACCCTCCGGAGCGGACCGACCTCGGCGACGTCGAACCCGGCGGGCCTCGCCTTCCTCGAGTCCAACGCCCTGGTCATTGACGCTGTCCCCGGCCTCGGCGTGCCGCTGGCCGAGTTCCTCGATGCCGAGGGGCGCGCGGCGACCGCGATCGACGACGCGATCTCCGATGTCGCGGCGGACGACATCGCCCTGGCCTACCCGTCGCTCGACGTGTGGGCGGGCCAGCAGGGCGGCGTGCTCTCCGGACTCGCCGCGGTGCGGATCGGGCGCGTCGCGGCCGCGGCGGCCTTCGAGGAACCGCTCGCGTTGGACCTGAGCTTCGTCGACACCGGGATCGAGGCCTTCGCCGAAGCCGTGAAGTCCGAGGGGAGCGGCGACGTGGACATCATCGCGCGCTGCTTCCTGGACGCGGCCGGGCGCATCTCGGCTTCGATCAGCCGGACGACGCTCGCGACCGCCGCGGAGGTCGCACCCACGATCGGCGTCGGCGTCTCGGTCAGCCACTACCGGGCCGAGGCCAGCCTCGCCGGGACCGTGCGGGGCGACGGCATCGTGGACTACGGCGGCCAGGAGTACGCGTTCAACGACCCGAGCGACCCGTGGCACAACGAGCTGGGCGCTGACGCCAGAGGCGCGTTCTCGGGAAGCGGCATCGGCTGGACGGCCGGCGCGTCGTGGCGCCCGTCCGGATGGCTCGCGCTCGATGCTGTCTGCTGCAGTGCTCCGGAGCTTCGGCTCTCGGGAAGCCTCACGGTCGTCGAGAACATGATCCCCGCGGTGTCGGGCGACGGCGTCGACGTCGAGATGATCGCCGCGTCCCAGCCGACCTTCACGGAAGAGACGACGACCGTGCACGACGGCCCGCTCGGGCTCACGCTTCCATCGTACGCCGGAGCCGCGCTGACGACGCGGCTGGGGCCGGTGCTCGCGACGGTCGAGTACCGGGCGTACACGTCGGGACTCGCCTACTCCCACGAGGGGCGCTCCGAGGGCATCGACCTGCGTGACGGCGTCGGCCTCGGGCTGGATGTCGGGGGACTCTGGGCCGGAGGAGGCGTCGTGCGCGGCGAGCTGCGCTCGAGCGATGGCGGACAGGAGACCGACGACATCGCCATACCGTTCGTGAACGTCGGCTTCGGCGTCAGGCTCGGGCAGAACATCAACCTCGACACGCTGATCCTCGCGGTGCCGGTACAGGTTCTGCGGCTCTCGCTCGCCTACGAGTTCTGAGAGCGCGCCCGGCGCGGTGAGCCGTCGCCGGACCTGAAGGAAACGCCGTGCGACAGAGAACGATCATCACGCGAAGGGGACCGGCGCGGGCCGCCGCGGGCGTCGCGGCCGCCGTGGCCCTGGCGTGCGCGTGGGTCCCGGCGTGGGCCTCGGGCATCACGGTCACCGCCTACCCGCCCCCGCTCGTGCCGCTCGACGGCGAGGTGACCGTCGCGTGGGCTGAGCCGGTCGACGCGCGCCTTCACTTCGGTCGCGTGCCGGGCGTCTACACGGACGCGACGAGCGCGCACGGCGTCGGCTCCCTCTCGTTCACGCCGTCATCCGAAGGCATGACGACGGGACTTCACTACTGCGTCCTCCGCGCGGTGGGCGGGCCGGAGAGCTCGGGCGAGTTCGGCTTCGCCGTCGAGTCGGCGACGCTTCCGGTCCCGACGCGACCGCCGAACGGGAGCGTCGTCCACGAGACGACGACGGTGCTCTCGTGGGACCCCGTGGAGGGCGTCCCGTACTACCACGTCGCGGTCTCGGACAGCGACATCGAGATCGTCGTCGAGGACGGCCAGACCAAGCTCCGGGGCGCGAACATCGTCTGGCAGGCCATCACGAGCGCGAGGTCGATCCAGTACGGGGCCGTGGATCCCTCGGGGCACTTCGTGAACTCCAACGGGCAGAGCCCGCCGCTCATGAGAGGCTTCAACTACCGCTGGCTGGTCCTGAACAACTACGGCAATCACCCGTTGCTCACGTCGCTCGTGGGGGCGGGCCTTGCGGGCTTCACGGTGGACGTCGTGCCGGGCGTCACCGCGCCCGCGCTCCTGGCCCCGGCCGACTCGCTGAGCATCGTGGACGACGCGGTCGAGTTCGCCTGGGAGCCCGTCGCGGGAGCCGTCGGGTACCACCTCTACATCTATCAGCGCCGGGCGTGGGGCGGCGGCGAGGCGAGCTACCCGGTGTGGAACGGACCGGCGAGCGTGCCCGGAGCGGTGGTCCACGCCGGGAGCTTCCTCTCCACGGGCGAGTACTCGTGGCGCGTCGTGGCTCTCGACCAGAACGGACGCGGAGCCGCGTCCGAGCTCAGGCGGTTCGCGTACTCGACGGAAACCGGCGCGGCCGCGATCTCGACCGTGGCGGCGGACGGTCGGCCGGTGGCGCAGGCGCTCGTGGAGATCAGCCACGCCGAGGGCGGCCTTCTCGTGCTGCCCACGGTGACCGACGCATCGGGCCACGCGTTCAAGCTCCTCGCCCCGAGCGCGTACGCCTTCCACGCGACGAAGCCGGGCTTCCGCGACACCACGCTGTACGCCCAGGTCGCGGTGAACGAGACCGTGCACGTGCCGATCGTCATGAGGCGGCCGTCTGCAAGACTCCGGGGCACGGTGCTCGACAGCCTCGGACAGCCGGTGTTCGACGCGACCGTCGTCTCGGCGGGGAACGGTTCCAGCGTCGAGACCGCGACGGACGGCGGCGGCCACTTCGCCGTGCAGCTGGAGGCGGGGACCTGGGAAGTCCACGCCGAGAAGCAGGGCTACGCAAGCTCCGCTGCGCAGATCGTCACGCTTGAGGCCGGCGACTACACCGAGCTCGAAGGGCCCCTGGTCGTCGCGGGGACGCCCGGCTCGGTGACCGGCACCGTGGTCAACCCGTCGGGCACGCCGGTGGTCGGGGCGACGGTCTGGGCCGAGAACGGCGGGGTTCTCTGCCCCGCGACGACCGGCTCGGGCGGCAGGTTCACCCTCACGCTCGCGCCCGGGCAGTGGACGGTCTGGGCGGAGAGGACGGGCTTCCGGCCCAGCGCGCCGCGGACGGTCGTCGTGAATCCGGGCGCCGGCACGACCATCAACCCCGCCATCTGCCTCGTGCCGCTCGACTCCGCCATCATGGGGCGCGTCACCGACGGGCAGGTCGCCATCGCAGGAGCGAGGGTGACGGCGTCGCCGCTCTCCGGCAGCGTCGTCGAGACGACGACGAACGGCCAGGGCGAGTTCGTGCTGGTGCCGCCGCCCGGCAGGTACGCTCTGTCGGCGGCCGCGGCGGGCTACGCAAGCGGCGACCCATTCCACGCGAGCACGGAAGGCGGCGTGTTCTACACCGGGCTTGAGGTCCCCGTCCGGCCGCTCGAAAGCGCGGTCCACGGCACGGTGCTCAACGGGCAGTCTCCCGTCGCGGGCGCGCTCGTGAAGAGCGGCAGCACCGCGACCGTGACCGACGCGACGGGGGCCTTCTCGCTCCCGCTCCCGCGCGGGCTGCACGTGATCCAGGCGGGCAAGCCCGGGCACTTCCCCACGGACGCGGTCACGCTGACCACCCGCGCCGGCCAGACGCTGCACGGTCTCGAGCTGCCGCTCGCGCCCGGGGCAAGCCGCGTGAGCGGCCGCGTGACGAGCCAGGGAAGCCCCGTGGCGTGGGCGCGCGTCCGCGCGTCGTCGGAGCACGGGCCGACGGACGCGATCGCGACGGCCGACGGAATGTACGAGATCTTCGTGGAAGCCGGCGAGTGGACGCTCGTTGCGGACGCGACGGGATTCGAGCCGTCCGCGCCGGCGACGGTTCTGGTTGCGCCGGCCCAGAGCGCGACAGGGATCGACCTTGCGCTCGGGGACGCGTGGCCGACGGTCAGCGGGACGGTGCGCGACGCTCAGGGAGTCGTCGTGGCCGCGTCGATCGCGATCAGCGCGGAGAACGGCGCGGTGCCGCTGCGGACCTCGTCGAGTTCGGACGGCAGCTTCTCCGTGCGCGTCCGCCCGGGGCGGGCGCACGCGCTGGAGGTCTCCGCGCCTCTCCACGGCAGCAGGAGCATTCCCGTTCCGCCGCTCCAGCCGGGAGGCGCGTACGGCGTCGACGCCGTCCTCCCCCGCTGGACGGGGTCCGTCCGAGGGAGAGCGCTGGACGACGCGGGACACGGCATCGCCGGCGCGCGTGTGGTCGCCGCGTGGGCGGACAGCTCGTCGACCCGCACGGCCCGTGACGGCCGGTTCGTCCTGTGGCTCGACGACGGCCTGTACGACGTCCGCGTCGAAAGCCCGGGCCGCCGGTCGGCCTTCGCGCACGGCGTGGAGGTCGTCAGCGGCATCGCCACGGAGCTGAACCCGGTGCTGCACGACGAGTTCGCCGAGGTCGAGGGCACGGTGTCCGACGCGTTCTCGGGAGCTCCCCTGCACGGCGTCCTCGTGACGACGACGTCGGGCGAGGGAGCGTCCGCCGTGTCGGACGGGGCCGGCCGCTACAGGATGGAGCGCGTTGCGCCAGGCGAGACGGAGATCCGCTTCTCCAAGCCCGGTTGCAGACCGCGCGTCGAGCCGGTCGTGGTCGTGCCCGAGACCTCGCTCGGGCTCGACGTCGAGCTGCTGGTGCTGGCGGGTTCCATCGCGGGCCGCGTGCACGACGGCGAGCAGGGCATCGCCGGCGCGTCGGTGCGGGCGAAGCTGAACGGGAGCACCGCCGCCGCCGCCGTGACCGACGAGGAGGGGCTGTACCTGCTCGGCGGGCTCGACGAGGACGAGCGGTACTCCGTCCACGCGTCGAAGGACGGGCACTGCGCGGGCTCGGACAATCCGCTCACCGAGACCCAGCCCGGCACGCTCGACGCGGACTTCGTGATGCTGCCGGCGGACGCGACGATCTCCGGGCGCGTGCTGGACGGAACGACCATGGAGCCGCTCCCGCTGGCGAGCGCCGAGGCGTCCGACGGGTTGGGCCACTTCGGGGCCGCGATCTCCGACGGTGAGGGGCGCTTCACGATCGCAGGGCTCGCGTCGGCCGCGCCGTACACCGTGTCGGCGCGGCACTTCGGCTACGTCACGGCGGCCGCGTCCGGCGTCGCGCCGAACACGCAGGACCTCGAGATCCTCCTCCCGAGGAACTACGCGCGAATCTCGGGGTCCGTCGTCGTTTCGGGCCCGGACGTGGACCCGGGCGCCGTCCGCGTGGTCGCCACGAGCACGTCCTTCGCGGGCGTGAGCAGGCAGGCCGTCCCCGACGGCCTCGGCTCGTACGAGATCGACGAGATCCGTCCAGGGCCGTACGTCATCTCGGTCTCGGCGCCGGGATGCGTCGTGACGCCGGCGCAGGCGCCCGTGGAGCTCGGTGAGGGCGCCGAGCTCACGAGCCTGGACTTCGTCGTGGAGCGCGTGGCCATCACGACCGTCGAGGTCGGAGGGCCCGTCGCGGTGAAGGCGGGAAGCGTCGTCGTGTTCGCCGGCGACGCGCTGACGGAGGGCGGCCGGCTCGTCGAGGCCGACCTCGTGTGGTCGGTGTCGCCGGGCATCGCCGGGACGATCGAGAGCCCGGAGGGGCGATTCGTGTGCGCCCCGGACTACCTGGGTGAGATCACCGTGCGCGCGGCGGCGCCGCCTTCCGGAGCGATCGGCAGGTTCTCCGCCTCGGTGTACGTGGAGATCACGTCCGCGACGCAGGCGGTCTACCGCGACTCCACCGGCATGCTGCTCAGGGTCAGGGCGGGGGCCGTCGCGACGACGCGCTCTGTCTTCCTGGCTCACGAGTGGCTCCCCGACGCCAAGCGCTTCTGGCGCGACTTCGAGGTGGTCGGACCGGGCTACCGGCTCAAGCCCGACGGCCTTGCGTTCGCGGCGGGCCGCGAGCCCGAGCTCGTCCTGCCGTCCCAGGGGCGCGGGACAGGCATTGCGACCTGGGACAGGACGCTTCTGCAGTGGGTTGACCGCAGCGCCGCGGCGACCGCGGACGGACTTGAGACCCCCGTGGCGGCTCTCGGCGAGTACGCGGTCGTCGCGTCGTCCGGACCGCTGTCGGTGAGCGACGTCATGGCGGAGCCCGATCCGTTCTCTCCGGACAACGGACCGGTGACCATCTCCTACCGGCTCTCGAGCGACGAGGCGCGGATGCCGTTCGTCACGGTGACGCTCTACAACCTCGCGGGGCGCGCGGTGCGGAGACTCGTCGAGGCCGATGCTCAGGGCAAGGGAAGGCAGTCCGTGCAGTGGGACGGGCTCACCGACGGCGGCGAGGAGGCGCGGAACGGCCGGTACGTCGTGGAGGTCCGCGCGAAGGACGCGGGAGGGGAGGCGGCGGTATGCGCAACGCTCGTGCTCGTCAAGTGACGGCGCGCCGCGCCGCGTGCGCGCTGACCATCCTCGCGCTGGCCCAGTGGGCGGCGACCGCGCGGTGCGCCCCGCTGTCCGACATCCCCGGCGCGTTCGTAGACGTCGGCACGGGCGCCGGGGCCGTGGGCATGGCGGGAGCGGTCATCGCAGGCGGCGCGGGCGCGGACGCCGTCTTCTGGAACCCGGCGACCATCGGCTCCCGCACGCAGCGGCCTGAGTTCGCGGCGTCCTACTGCGACCACATGGGGCTCGTGCCGTACGCCGCGGTCTCGGCGTCCGTTCCCCTCTCACCCGCGCTCGCGGTCGGCGGAGGCGTCCTCTACTCGGGCGACGACGCGCTCTCCGAGATGACGGTCGTCGCGGGCGTCGGGCGCGCGGTCGGCGCGCCGCCGTGGTGCGGCACGCGGCCGGCGCGCGTCGGCGCGGCGCTCAAGGGCCGCAGGGCGTCGTACGGGAACAACGCAAGCGTGGAGGGCCAGGTGACCGGGGACGCGCTGGGCGGCGGTGTCGATCTCGGGGCGCTGGTGCCGGTCACGCCCGAGCTCACGCTCGGCGTCGTGTGCCGCGACCTCGCCAACACGCTGCGGTGGAACAGCTCCGCGCGCGGCTCCTACAGCGAGGGGGTTCCGCCCGCGCTCCTCATCGGCCTCGCGGCCGAGCCGCGCTCCGGGTTCAGCATCGAAGTGGATCTCGACAAGGCGCTTCGAGCGGACACTGCGGACGTGGTATCGGCGGGGGCGGCGTTGTGGCTCGGGAACGTCGCGGTGCTCAGGTGCGGGTACAGGCGCTCGCTGCCGCCCGACCGCTTCGACGAGTACGCCGTCGGATGCGGCGCGGCCGTGCCCGCCGGACACGGCCGCATCTCGATGGATGTCGCCTACCTGTTCGGTCGTCTCGAGGACACGCTCCGTCTCACGCTGGGGTTCAGCCCGTAGGGGCTTCCCGCGCCGGCGGCGGAAGCCTCCACTGCCAGCGGATCACGCCCCTACCAGCGGATCACCCCCGGCATCACCTTGATCCAGAGCGCCTTCGCTCTGCCGCCGACGGCCCCCGCGCTGTGCGGGACGCGGCCGGAGTAGTGCAGGCAGTCGCCCGCGCCGAGGATGTACTCGGTGTCGGAAACCACGGCCTTCATCTGGCCCGACAGAACAACGATGGCCTCCTCACCCTCGTGCGGCTCGCTTGCGATGGACTTGCCGTCCGTGTCGTCCACCAGGAGCACGCTGATCCGCCCCGCCGGGATGCCCTTCGTCAGACGCTTGGCGGTCACGAAGCCGTCGCCCTGGCCGAGGATGAGGCTGTCGCGGTCCTCCTTCTTCACGACGGACACCTTGGGCAGTGGTATCTCTTCCACGAAGTACGCCGTGTCCTTCTGAAGCGCCGCCGCGATCCTGCGGAGCGCGCCCACGGTCGGCGACGTCTTGCCGCGCTCGATCTCGGAGATGTGCGTCGGCGACATGCCGGACAGCGAGGCGACGTCCTTGAGCGTCATGCCGAGCTCCGTGCGAGCGTCCTTGACGCGCTTCCCGACTTCCTGTGTTGTCGGCATTCGAACCTCCCGATTCGGTCTCGCCGTCGCCGTCGTCCCCCCCGTCGGACGGCGCCGTGCAGATTGTGCAAGAAATCGTAACCGCATCACCCGGTCCGGTCAAGGGCGATGGCGGAGAGCCGCCCGAGTCGCGGCGCGCGGAGCCGACAGGCGCGGGGCTGCGTCTCGTTGACGGGTCGGGGACCGCGTGCTAGCATCCGCGCGCCTTCCCCGCAAGGCGCAGGCGCCCGGCCTCAGGGGCTCGGGTGAGTGAACGCTCACCACCATCAGGACAAGGAGACGATGATGCGCTCACGCGTTGTGCTCCTGTGGACCGCCGCTCTGCTCGCCGCCGCGCCGGCGGCCGCACCGGCCCAGAACTACGGAGACGGGCTGGCGATCGGTGGCGTCCTCCTGCCGAGCGGCTCCACGCAGCTGCTCGGGAAGACGAGGTTCGGAGAGGAAATCGGTCTTGAGGTGGAGCTGGCGTTCTCGAGTTCGTCGGACGACCGCGTGTCGTCCACGAGCCTCGGCCTGGGAGTCGGGGTCCTCAGCCACTGGAACCTCGGCAACCAGGTCCAGCCGTTCGTCTGCGGCAGAGCGGGCATCGCCCACTCCTCGAGCGACACGGGCGAGCCCGGCGGCGACAGGGACCACACGAGCGTCTACATCGGAGCGGGGCTCGGAGCCGAGTACTTCGTGAACAGGAGGCTGAGCATCGAGGGCGAGGCCTCGCTGCGCATTCTCTTCGGGTCGCTCGGCATCGAGACCGGGACGAGGCTGGCGGCGCTCCTGTACCTGTGAGCGGAGGCTGCGGAAGAAGGTGACCACGAGGCGCGCAGCGTGCGCGGCCGTGCTCCTGCTGGTGTGCGCCGCGTCGTGCAGGCGCGAGACGGCGGCGCCCTCGCGCGGCCTGCGGTTCGCCAGGGAACGGGTCGTCGTCGAGGTGTCGCCCGGGCGGACGCGCGTCGCGGGCTGGTACTGGTTCTCGAACGACTCCGACGCCCCGCTGGAGCTCTCCCTCTTCTACCCCTTCCCTGTCGACAGCGTCCATCTCTATCCGTCGGAGATCCTCGTGGAACGGGAGCGCGGAAGCGGCCGCGAGCCTCTCGGCTTCGCGCGGCAGGAGACCGGCGTCGTCTGGCGGATGGCGTTCGGCCCCAGGGAAGAGACGGCGGTCCGCGTCGAGTACGTTCAGGAGATCCTCGACAGGCACGCGGTGTACATCGTCACGACCACGCGGCACTGGGCGCGGCCGATCGACGTGGCCGAGTTCGAGTTCCGCGTGCCCGCGGACATCGGGAACGTGAACCTCTCGTTCGTGCCCGACACGAAGGAGGCCGCGGGCGATACTGCCGTCTACCGTCTGAAGCGCACGCGGTTCATGCCGACGGGCGACCTTGTCGTGACGTGGGATTGAGCGGACGCGGCGCGGGGCGGACGGGCCGCCGACAACGCGCGAGGCCCGCGGGTCGCCCCGCGGGCCTCGGTGTTCTCGCGAGGGCCGCCACTCGGTTCAGAGAACCTCGGCCTTCTTCTGCATCTTCTTCTCGCGCTTCTTCTGCCGCTTCTCCTTCTTGGAAAGAAGGGGCTTCTTCTTCACCTCGTGGCCGACCTTCTCGCGCCTGCCAGCCATGCTCTCACCTCCCTTGCGTCCCTCTGCTAGAGGATGAGCGTCTGCTCGATCCTCTTCCTGCCGGTCGGTTCTCCGGTGATCGGAAGCTCGTGCGTCTCGTCGTGGACGATCCGGCCGTCATCGTCGTACACGAGAACGCGGATCGTGTTGTAGCACCCCGCGCGCTCCTTGTACGGCAGGAACGCGCTCAGCGTGCTCTTCTCCCAGAACAGCAGTCGCCCGCCGACGGTGTGGTCGGAGGGCATTCCGTTCTCGACCTTCGCGTTCCAGGGGTAGATGCCGGCGACCGCGGCGTCGGACGAGGAACCTGCCATCACGAACGCGTAGCCCTTGGCCCGCCCCACATCGCTTGCCGGATTCGTGAACTCGAGCGTGACCGTGAGGCCGCGGTCGGGCGAGACGGTCCACTCGTATGCGATCCCGCTGAGCACCGCTCGCGGCCCGCCAGGCTCTGCCTCCTCGGGCTCGCCCGTGGCGACGCCCCGTGAGGCGGCCGCATCGGAGACGGAGGCGCCTCCCGAACGGGCGCCCTCCTGACGCGCGGGCTTCTCTCCCGACCTGCCGCAGCCCGCAAGCGCGGCCGCGACGGCGAGCGCCATGGCGAACACGAGCACTGCCTTCATCATGCTGTCCCTCCACGAACGCGCGCAGCCCGACGCCCGGAACGCGCCCGAGCCCGGGGCGCTGCCTAGCCTCCCGTCCCCCAGTCCACAACGCGGAGCCTCAGCCGGCTGAGGGCGCGCAGAATGCCCACCGAGATGTCCGCCGTCACGCCGCCTTCGGCCGCCGACTCTGCCAGCTTGATGTGGGTCGCGTCAACGTTCCCGGCCGCGAGGGTCGGGTCGAGCGCATACCACCCGCCGCCCGCCCACACCTCGACCCACATGTGGTAGGCGAACACGCCGTCGGCATACGCGAGCCCGGCCACGAGCTTCGACGGGACCCCCACGGCACGCGTCATCGCCGCCATCAGCACCGCATGCTCGCTGCAGTCGCCCGAGCGGTTGCTGAGCACCTCCGCGGCGGAGCCGAACGCCGTCCCGAACCCCTTGTTCTCGATGTGCTCGTGCACGAACGCCTCGATCGCCGTGGCCTTCCGCCAGGGATCGTCCCCCGCGGCCTGCGCCGCCCTGGCGGCGGCGGCCGCCAGGGGCGGATAGCCGGTCTGGAGGAGCGCGTTCGACTCGAGGTACGCCGCCGTTGCGCCCCCGCCCGTGTCGCGGCCGCCCGGCGCCGCGGCGTCCGGCGCGGCGCGAACGACCCTGAGAAGGACGCCTTGTTCCGTCACGCCCTCGAGCGTCTGGCGTCCGTCCTCGGGAACGAAGAGCGCCCCCTCGCCGTCCTCCGTCCAGAGCTCGTAGACGGCCCAGTCGACGGCCCACGGCGCGTCCAGCCGGACGTTCGAGGGAACGGCGAGCCTGGCCGCGAGGTCCCCCGGAGCGCCGCCCACGACGGCCTGTTCCGGGTCCGCCCGCTCCTGCGTGAGCCCCGCGGCGGGCACCTCGCTCCGCCAGAGCCGCCCCCTCCGGTCTCTCCACTCGATCGTCTCGATGCCCGCGAGGAGGTCCGAGCGCACGACGAGCTTCACCAGCCCGCGCTCCTCGCCCATCACGGCCACTGCGTCCTCGCCGACGACAAGGACCTCCGCCCGGCCGACGCGCTCGAAGTCCGTGTCGAAGTACGAGAACGCGTATGCGTCGCCGGCCACGAGCCCTCTGGCCGCGTGAAGGGCGTCGACCGCGCGCGGGAACAGCAACTGCCCGTCCACGGGGACCGCCCTCTCTGCCGCCTCGCCGCCCGCATCGGTCGCGACGAGGAGCGTGTCGCCGTCGATCGTCACCCGCAGCTCGCGCGACTCGCCGGAGAGGACCCGACTCGCGTGGTACGCAACGGGCGCCCCGTCCGCGGTCTCGATCCACTCCTCGGAGACGCTCATCGCTGCGAGGTCGTCTCCCCGCCTGATCAGGAACTCCGTATGCGCCGTCGTGGCGATGGCCCCGTCGGGCCGGACGCTCACGGTCTCGCGCGCATGGCCGACGTGGATGCCCCCCAGCCGGTAGGCGAACCACGCCTCGCCCCCTTGCGCGAGCGATCCTGCAGGGAGGAGGAGCGTGGCCGCCGCCACCAGCGCGAGCCGCAGTCTCACTTGGGTCCCCTTCTTCATCGGGCGCGCCCGGAAGCGCCTTGCGCCTAGGGCTTCGCCGCCTCAAGCTCCCTCAGCCGCTGCTGAAGGGCCGCCTTCCGAGACTTGAGCTTCGCGATGTTGGCCTCGTAGACCCTGATCTCGTTCCTGAGGTCCTGGCTGTCGTCGACCTGCAGCTGCGCCCGGCTTCCCTTGAGCATCTCCTCGGAGTTGGCGATGTCGTTGTCGATCCTCGCCAGTTCGTCCCGAATGAGCTTCGGGTCGCCAGGCACGTCCTCGGGCTTCGTGGCCGCGCAGCCAAGCTGAAGCGATAGGACCGCAATCGCAAGCAGGAGCCCGCACAAGGAACGCGTTCGCCTCGTCATGACACCTCCCCCCGGGAAGCCCGCCCGGCCCGCGCCGAGGCGTCCTCAGGACGTTCCCTCTGCGGCCGGGCATGGAACTTGTAAGCGCATTCTAGGAGGTCGCGGGAGCGTGTGTCAACACCCGGTGCCCCGCGGCATGGCTCGACGGCCGGGCAGCGCGCGCCCCCAGCTTGACAGATGGCGCGAGTCCGTGAGAAAATGAGATCAAGAGGAAGCCGGGAGAAGGAACTCCGGACGTCACAGACGGGCGAGCGAGGCCTTGAGGCCCGCTCCGGGACGGCGATGCAGAACTGGCAGGAACTGGACACCGACATCGTGCGCATCGCGGCGCGGCTGACGCCGGACGAGATGCTCCGCGACGACCTCGCCCAGGAGATGCGCCTCCACGTGTGGCTGGCCCCGGACGGGAAGACGAGGGGTTGGTACCTCGCCATGGCCCGCTGGCAGGCCGTCAAGTTCCTCACCAGGACCGCCGTGGATTGCCCCGACGGCGACCTGGACCGGCAGATGGTGCTCTACGGCGTGCTTGGCGACGTCGACCCGGACGTCCTGAGGTTCATTCCGACCGACTGGCAGGAGACGCTCCTGAGGTCCCCGATGCTCGTCAGCCCCGAGTCGCTTGGGTTGTCGATGGAGATCGCGGAGACCCTGAGCCTCCTGAGCTCGAGGCAGCAGCAGATCGTGTCCGCTTTGGTGCAGGGATTCACACAAACCGAGGTAGCCGCCGCGCTGAGCCTCTCGCTGAGGACTGTCGCCTCGGAAGTGGCCAGAATACGGGCCGTCTTCAGGAGGGAACACGGCCGCCCGGGGTCCGGCGGGATCGGTCAGGCAGGCCTGTCGAAGAAAGGGCTGCACACTTAGCGGGAGGTCCCGGCTTTAGAGTATTGAAGGGCCATGAGGCCCTTTTTTGTTGCCCGCAGCTACCCGCGCTCGCTCCGGCCGACGCCGCCGCCCCAGATCCTCGCAAGCTCGCTCGTCGTCTTCGCATCCAGGTCAGCCGCCCGGCCGTTCCCGTCGTCGCCGTCCCCTCGCCCCTCGCGCACGAACGAGGACACCACGGCATTGAGCGCCCTCTCCAGCGACACGCGGTCCGACACGACGATCGGGTTCGACATCGGCTCTCCGGCGGAGACGGTGAAGCTGCCGGGCGAGGCGGACACGTGCGCGAGCGCGTGACTCCCCAGCTCGAACACGAGGCCGCCGTTCGACTCCTTCGCGGCGATGCGGCCGTCAAGGCCGTCCACGCCGGACTTGAAGAGCGCGAAGAGCGCTCTGACGGTGTTCGACTCGATCCTGGCCCCGAAGCCCTGCTCTGTGCCCTGGGCGATCTCGGCCGTGCGCCTGACTGTCGCCTGCGCAAGGCGTCGGGCCTGCGGCGCGACGACCTCTTCACAGGAGACCTCGACGGCGCCGTCGATCAGGAACGTCTCGATCCTGATCAGCCTGACCTCGACCTCCTGACACGCGGACACCGCCCGCTGCACCGCAGAGGGGAACGAAGGCGCCACGAAGACCAGAACGGGCTCCTCCGCCTTCACCACCCCGTCCCTCGAGTAGGCCCGCAGGAAGAGCCTGCGCGTCTGCTCGAGCCAGTCCAGATGCTCGAAGATCCTCGACGGAATCGCAACGGGCGACTCCTCGAGGACGTCCACGAGGATCGGCCGCCCGGCCGCGTCAACGAGCACCATGTCCACGCCGGTCGGTCCCTGCGCGTCCGCGTCCACGGTCCTCGCGCCGTCCAGAACGCGGTCGGGCTGCTCGCTCAGGAGCCGCCGAAGCGCAGCCGGATCAGGCGGCGCCGATCTCTGGATTCTCGTCTTCACACGCACGCTCCATGCGGGCCCCGTGACGAGCGCCCGCGCACTCCGCCACCGGCTGTGATCCCGCGATGCTCGACGCCGCATTCCTCAACGCGAGGGCGGGCGCGACATCCGGGCGCGATCGCACAAGAGGACCCCGCTCGCGCTGCTCGCATCCGAGGCCCGTGTAGCGGCCCACGCCCGCGAGCAGACGCGCCTCCACCGAGAGGACATCCCTGGCGGCCATGCCGAACTTCCTGTGGTAGGCGGCCGCGTAGGTCTCGTCGGGCGCCCGGTTGACCACGAGGTCCACGGCCCGCGCCCCCAGGACCGTGGAGAGCCGGGACGCCGCCCCGCACGCTGCGGCGAAGCCGTCCCATCCCGGAGAGGCGACCACGACGAAGCGGCTGATCCGCCGAGCGCACCCGTGGAGCAACCGAAGCCTGCCCACCGGCACGTCGACGACGGCGTAGTCGAGGCGCCGCCGCGAGGCGCCGCCGATCTCGAGCTGCACGGAGCCGTCCGTGCGGGCGAGCTCCGACGCGTCCGTCGCGTCCGGCGTCCAGTCGACCACGACGAGGCCCGAGTCGAGCGCGGCGGCCGGCGAGGGCCGGCCGTCCCCCGTCAGGGGCGACAGGTACTGCCACGAGGGCAGCCCGAGGTAGAACCGCGCGTTCGGCAGCCGCGGGTCCGCGTCGAAGAGCCCGACGGAGCCCCAGCGAAGCAGCCCGTGCGCCAGGTTGACCGCCACCGTCGACTTGCCCGGGGCGTCGTCCCCGCCCGTGACGACGACGATGCGCGTTCGCTCGGCCGCGCGCGGGCGCGCCTCCTGGGCCGCGTGCTCCGCGGCGCGCGCGGGCGCGGCGGGGCGCTCCTCCCCGGTCGTTGTCGTGTTGCCGCCCCGGGATGCGGCCGGCGCGTCCTCCTCGACTCGCGTGGAGAAGAAGAGATGTGACACGTCGGCGAGCGTCTTCGGGATCCTGTTGCCAGCGCCTTCGCTCATTCCGCCCGATCCGAAGATCTCAACGAGAGAGGCTCGAGCCCTTGGGGACCCTAGTCCTTGCGATAGACCTCGACCACGCAGTCGTCGTTCGGCGCGGCCCGGCTCTCGTTGGCCGGGTCCGGTCGCCACACGCCGTCGATGATGAACTTGTACAGGTGCCGCCCGGGAGCGAGATCGAGCGTCGCGTGCCAGACTCCGTTCGCGTTCCTCGTGAGAGGAAACCCGTGCTCGCGGTCCCAGTCGTTGAAGGAGCCGACGAGCCTGACCTCGTTCGCCTCGGGAGCGACGAGCGAGAACAGCACGCCGCCCTCAACGAAGTGAGGCCCCGGCTGCGCGAGGATCCACTCGTCCATCCCGGGCTCGAGGCCCGTCTCGCGCATCTGCGGCATCTCGTCAGAACCGCCCGCGGCCGCGCGCTCCTCGCCGGCGATCACCTCCTCGGCGAGCGCGCGGTAGTCCCGCGCCCCGGTCGCGCTGCGCGAGAAGTGGCCGACGGGCATTCCCCAGTTCGAGGCTTCCTTGAACCTCACGCTCTGTCTGATGACCGTCTCGAACATCTCGCGGCCGAAGCGACCGCGCGCCTCCCTGACGAAGTCGTTCGCGAACCGCGTGCGCCCGTCGAACATCGTGAGGAGCACGCGCACCTGCTTCCTCATCCCGAGCTGGTCCCGGACCAGCTTGATCGTGTCGATGACCTTGAGCGCGCCGTGGAGCGAGAAGTACGAGGGCTCCATGATCACGAACGCCTCGTTGCAGGCCACGAGCGCGTTGAAGGTGAGAAGGCCGACGCTCGGCGGGCAGTCGACGATGCAGTAGTCGTAGTCGGCCGAGCACGCCTCGACCTTCCACCTGAGTCGGTTCTCGCGATCGGGGCGCCCGGACAGCTGCTGCTCGACGGCCGAGAGCACGACGCTGGAAGGTACGACGTCGAGACGCTCGGAGACGCGGTGGACGAGCGAAGTCACGTGGGAGTCGGGGTTCATGAGCAGGTCGTACATCGAGCGGTCAAGGCTCTCCGTGTCGATGCCGAGCCCGATGGAGGCGTGGGACTGGGGGTCGCCGTCGAGGAGAAGCACCCGCTTCCCGCTGTCGGCCAGACACGACGCGAGGTTGATCGCGGTGGTCGTCTTTCCGCACCCGCCCTTCTGGTTCACGACGGCGATCGAGCGCATGGCCCCTCCTCATCCCCTTGCCGCGGCACGCCCCTTCGCCCTCGCAGGGTCCGGCTCTGCGAGCCTTGGGGGGTCCGGCGGGGACCCTCGTCTCGGTCTGGCTTCTGGGGAATGGGCGACGGTGAGGGTAGCTCACGGACCGGCTCCTGTCAAGGCGCTTGTCGGCGCGCGGACGGCGTCCGGGGAGTCCCGGAGAATCCGCTTGACGGAACTCCGCTCGATGTGTTTGCGTCGCCGCAGGAACCGGGACCACGCCGTCCCGAGTGTCCGGAAGGAGGATACGATGAAGGGTCAGTGGCGCGTGATCGCAGCACTGGGGCTTGCGTCGCTGCTCGCGGCGGCCGGATCGCCCGCGGAGGCGCAGATCGAGGACCAGCTCTCGGCCTACACCGGCGTGAACGCGGAGGGCTACCTGCAGCCTCTCGTCGACGCCATCGGCACGGACCTCAACGGCGGGCTCTTCCACTCCGCCAGGGTCCCGGTGGACGGATTCCACCTGTCGCTGGAGATCCCTGTCGTCGCCGTGCTCTTCGCCGACGACGACGCGTTCTTCGAGGCGCAGACCGAGGACGGTTTCTCCCCCGAGACCGCGGCGGACGCCCCGACGATCGTCGGGCCGGGCGAGGCCGTCGTGGTCACGGGCGACCACGGCACGAGCTTCGCGTTCCCGGGCGGGTTCGACCTCAACTCGTTCGCCCTGGCCGTGCCGCAGCTCCGCATCGGCTCGATCAGAGGGACCGAGGCCCTGGTGCGGTACATCGCGATCAACACCGGCGACGTGGAGATCGGCAACGTCAGCCTCATCGGCTTCGGACTCAGGCACAACATCAACCAGTACTTCGGACCCGAGTTCCCGGTCGATGTCGCGGGCGGCTTCTTCTGGCAGAGCTTCACGATCGGAGAGGACCTCCTGAAGTCGAAGGCCACGTCGTTCGGCGTCCAGGCGAGCAGGCGCTTCGGCACCGTCGCCGCGGTCGAGCCGTACATGGGGTTGTCGCTGGACACGTTCGGCATGGACGTCGCCTACGAGAGCGAGGCGTCCGGAGAGCTTGAGGACATCAGCTTCTCCTTCGACACGAAGGCGTCGGCAAGGCTGACGCTCGGCGTGTCGCTGAGCCTCTCCATCCTGAACGCGAACGCGGAGTACACGATCGCCGGGCAGAACGGCTTCGCCTTCGGCGTCAGCTTCGGCATGTGACCAGCAAGGAGCGGGATACCATGAATGGAATGACGAAGCTCATGACCCTGTCCGCGCTGGCAGCGGTGGTCGTCATGGGAGCGGGCTGCATCCTGGAGGAGACGGACGTCGAACTCGTGGTCAAGGCCACGGAGTGCATGACGTTCGACGAGAACCACACATCGGAGACCTTCGTGACGCCGCGGACGCTCAACCTGGCCGACGAACTCGACGACGCCCTCGAGGACTTCGATGTCGAGCGGGAGGACCTGGTGCGGGGCGGCATGATCATGGCGACGTACGAGGTCACGGTGCCGCCGGTTCACGACTGGACGCTGACGGGGGGGATCACGGTCGAACGCGTGGACAAGGCCGCCGGCCCCGTGACGGTCGTGAACTACACCAGCCAGTCGCTCATGGACGCCTATGGAGAGCCGGTGTTCGCGGATCTCGTGCAGGCGGGCGTGGACCTCATCAATGACGCCATCGACGACTACATCGAGAACACGACGCACCCGAACCCCGTGCTGCTCTTCAAGGTGGTCAACGGCGACTGCGACCCGAACCCCTCGGTGGCGGACCCGCTGGTCTTCGAGTGGGACGCGTGCGTGCAATTCTACGTCGTGATCAGGAAGACGCTCGAAGTCCCGGACCCCTTCCCGGGATCCGACTAGCACTGCCGGCGCACGACGCCGGGTAGAAGCACGCGGCGCCCGGGACCGTCGAGGTCCCGGGCGCCTGCGCTTGAGGCCCGGGAGCCGCTCAGCCCGCGGAGACGACGACGTCCTCGACGAGAACGTGACCGAGCACGGCGCCGGGCATCCTCTCTCGCTCGCGGGAGACGGCGAGGATGCGGCCGAGAAGATCGAACGCGTTGCCGGCGATCATCGTGCCGCAGAGCGGTTCGGCCAGCTTCCCGCTCCGGATGAGGCGCCCGCCCTTCACGACGCCCGAGAAGTCGCCGCTCACCGGATCGACGTTCCCCGAGAACCTCGTGACGAGAACCCCACGGTCGACCCCCGCGATCATCTCCGCGACGGTCGCACGCCCCTCCCCCATGACCACGTTCGTGGGGGACACGTGGGGCACGTGGGCCGGGCCGCCGCCGGCTCGCCCGTTGCTCGCGCGCCCGTCCACGCGGGCCGCGTACGAATCGTAGAGCAGGTGCCTGAGCGCACCGCGCTCGACGATGGGGAGCGCCTCGGGAGGCACGCCCTCCCGGTCGAAGGAGATCGAGGCAAGGCCGCCCGGAAGCGCCGGGTCGTCCGCGAGCGTGAGCTCCTCGGAAGCGACCATCTGCCCGAGCCGCCCGCAGAACCTGCTCGTCCCCTTCTGCACCGAGCGCGCCGACGCCGCCGCCTCAATGGGATAGCAGACGACGTGCGCCGCCGCCTTCGGGGCGAGAAGGACGGGCCCGCTGAAGCTCTCCCCCTTGACAGCGCCGAGCGAGCCCACGACGTTCTCCGCGAACCGCAGCGCGACGGCCGCCGGGTCCACGCCGGCCCCGCCGCGCGCGCCGTCCGACTGGTAGTCGAACGACGAGACGACGTCGCCGTCGCGGGCCATCCCGAGGATCGCGCACTGGAACGCGCTCGCGGGCTCGTGAGCCCTCACGCCGCGCGAGTTCACGACGGCGCGCTCGCCCCAGCGCGCGGAGAACTCGCCCGCGTCGACCATGACGCGGGCATCGTATCCGCGCGCCGCGCGCAGCATGACGAGCGCGGACTCGACAGCCGCCTCGACGCCGAAGGCGCGCGCGGCCGCGTCGTAGAGCCCGTCCTGGTAGGAGACCGGCAGAGGCTCGGGCAGACCGTTGTGCGGGTCCGGCGGCGAGGCGGCCGCGATGCCGAGCGCGGCCCGGACCGACTCGGCGACGCTCGGGGCGTCGAGGCGGTTGGAGAAGGCGAAGCCCATCCGCCCGCTTCGGAAGACCCGGACGCCGACGGCGCCCGCCTCCGAGCTCTTCGCAAGGTGGACGTCGTTCTTCTGAAGCACGACGTCCACGGCGCCGCCGCGGGACGCGCAGGCCTCGGCCCCGTCCGCCCCGCTCCGCCGCGCGAGAGCCACCGCCGCGTCGCAGATCTCGATGAGGTCGCGCTCGTTCCCGGCCACTACCTTCCTCCGACCACGACGCGGCATCGCACGTGCGGGCCGCCGCCGTCCACCTTCGCTTCCTGCCCCTTCCCGCACGCGCCGCTTCCGATCCCCCACTCGAAGCCCGAGCTCACGATGTCGATGCCCGAGAGCACCTCGAACGCGTCGCCCGAGATGGTCGCGCCGCGAAGGAGCCGGCCGACCTTCCCGTCGCGGATCTCGTAGGCCTCCTGCACGCCGAACATGAACTCCGCGTTGGCGTCCGCCTGGCCGCTGCCGGCGCCGCGGAGCAGGAGCCCCTCGCGCACGCTCCCGATCACCTCGTCGAGCGGCGTCGCCCCCGGCTCGACGTACGTGTTCCGCATGCGGATGAGCGGCTCGTCGTCGTACTGCCACGCCCGAGCGTTGCCCGTCGGAGGCACGCCGAACACGGCGGCGGACTCGCGGTCGTGGAGGTACGACGCGAGGACCCCGCGGTCGATGATGACCGTGCGGCCCGTCAGCACGCCCTCGTCGTCCACGAGGAGCACGCCGCCCGCCGTCGGGGCGCCGATGACGGCCGGTCCGCTGTCCACGAGCGTCACGAGCTCGCTCGCCACCTTCTTCCCGAGCCTCCCGCTCGCCGCCGAGCCCGACTGCACGAAGTCCGCCTCGACGGTGTGGCCGATGGCCTCGTGCGCGAGAAGTCCGACCAGCTCTGGGTCCAGCACGACCGTCGCGGGCCCCCCGGGCGCGTACGGCGCCGAGAGAAGGTCCACGGCGATGCGCGCGACGTGGTCGGCCATCTCGTCGGCGGTCGCGGCGGCAAACAGGTCGCGCAGCCCGCCCGTCACGCCGACGCCCCGGAACGCCGTCGTCATCTCGTCGCCCTCGCCGGCGACGGCGCCC
>VGIX01000022.1 GCA_016867725.1 Candidatus Effluviviaceae Genus I sp. | reverse complement strand
GTGCCTCGACCTCATCCGGGGCTGCCCGTGCGAGGACGGATGCCCGTCCTGCGTCGGTCTGCCCGTGCTCCGGCCGCCCATCCAGCAGGACCCCGACGCCCAGGGCGGCTGGCCCATCCCCGACAAGACGTCCGCGCGGGTTCTTCTCGAGGCCATGCTCGGCGCGGCGTGACGACCTTCCCGGGAGCCGGCGCGCCGTCGGCGCGGCAACGGCGTCGGGAGACTCCGGCGCGCTTCAGGCTATGGCCGTAACCCCCCGCCGCGGTGTATAGTTGAGGGTGGCTCGGAACGCAGTCACCCGACCAGACCCGTGATCCGGAGGCGGTCTGTGCTTCAGTGGACGGTCCATGATGCGGGCCCCGGCGTCCTCCTCAAGAGCGCGGCGGTCGGCTTCGCGGACGCCAACTGCTACATCCTCGGGTGCGCGAGAACGCTGCGTGGCGCGGTCATCGACCCCGGGACCGACGTCCGTGAGCAATGGATGGCCATCGTGGACGAGGCGCTCCGGAACAGCCTCAAGATCGAGCGCATCCTGAACACCCACGGACACCCCGACCACTTCGCCGGGAACGATCTCCTCCGCCGCGCGTTCGGCGCCGAGGTCGCGATTCACGAGTTCGACGGTCTCAAGCTCAGCGACAGCATTCTCAACAGCAGCAAGATGTTCGGCCTCGACGTGCGCGCGACCCCGGCCGACCAGCTTCTGAAGGACGGACAGGAGCTCGCGGTCGGGGACGTCACGCTCACGGTCCTCCACACGCCGGGCCACAGCCTCGGCGGCGTTGCGTTCCTCGGCCCGGGGTTCGTCCTCACGGGAGACACGCTCTTCGCCGGGTCAGTGGGGCGCACCGACCTCCCCGCGAGCAGCCGCGTGGGCACGGACGCGTGGGAGGTTCTCGCAGCGTCCATCAGGGAGAAGCTCCTCACGCTTCCGGACGACACCCTGGTCCTTCCCGGCCACGGTCCCGCGACGACGATCGGCACTGAGCGGAAGCAGAACCAGTACCTCAGGTGATGGCCCCGTGCAGTTCTCGTACCGTGTCATTGAGCTCGTCCCCACGCATGTCTTCCGCACGGCGCGCACGACGAGCGCGACGAGCGAGAGCGTGATCGTCGAGCTGTCCGACGGACGGCTGGGCGGGATGGGCGAGGCCGCGCCGTCGCGCTTCTACGGCGAGGACACGGCGACCGTCACTGCGTTCCTTGCACGGTCGCGCCGGCTGGTCGAGGGGTGCGCGCACGAGTCGGAGCTCATGTCCGCGCTCACGTCAAGGGGCGGGACGAGCGACCCGGCGGCGCGCGCCGCGCTCGAGATCGCCGCGCACGACATGGCGGCGAAGCGCTACGGGGTGCCCCTCTGCCGCCTCTTCGAGCTTGATCCCGGCCGGGCGCCCACGACGACCCTCAGCATCGGTCTCGACGAGCCGGACGCCATGGTCGCGAAGGCCCTCGAGTTCCCTGGGTTCCCGATGTACAAGGTGAAGCTCGACGCTGCCACGGACCCGTCGGTGGTCGCGCGCATCAAGGAGGCGACCGGCGGAGCCGCGACGGTGGACGCCAACTGCGGCTGGACGCGCGACGAGGCCGTGCGCAAGATGGCCGCGCTCGCGGAGATCGGCGTGGAGTTCGTCGAGCAGCCCGTCGCGGCGGACGACATCGAGGGGCTCCGGTTCGTGCGCGAGAGGACGACGGTGCCGGTCTTCGCGGACGAGTCCTGTCCGACGAGCGCGCGGATCCCGGCGCTCGATGGCGCGGTGGACGGCATCGTCATCAAGCTCATGAAGTGCGGCGGGCTCGTCGAGGCGACGCGGATGGCGCGCGAGGCGAAGGCTCGGGGCATGAAGACGATGATCGGATGCATGATGGAGAGCTCGCTCGCCATCACGGCGGCGGCGCACATCTCTCCGCTCATGGACTACGCGGACCTCGACAGCGGATTGCTCCTCGAGCGCGACCCGTTCGTCGGAGTGCGGATCGAGCGGGGGAGGATGACCCTCCCGGGCGAACCCGGGCTCGGTGTGCGGGCGGCCGGATGGGCGACGCCGGAGGCGCGGGGAGTCGCCCGATGACCGCCTGGACGTCCGGGCCGGCGAAGGCGCTTTCCAGGCGGCGGGCGACGGCGGCGGCCGTCGCCGTCGGGCTTGCGCTCCGCGTCGCGGCGATCGCCGTCCTGCACAGGTTTCCGTTCGTCGGTGACGAGCGATCGTACTTCGTGATGGCGGGGCAGCTCCTCGACCGCGTCCGGTTCACGCCGGACTGGCCGCCGGGGCTTCCGTACTACCTTGCGCTCTTCCACTCGGTCTTCGGCCGCGGGCAGGTCGTCGCGATGGCGGCGATGGTGCCGTGGTACCTCGCGTTCTCGGCGGTGCTCTTCGCGCTCGTCATGCGGATCGGCGGCCGGCGGCCGGCCAACATCGCGCTGTGGGTCTTCGCGCTCTACCCGACGTTCATCTACCACTCCGTCATCCCGCTCGCGCAGCTCCCAGTGGCCGCGTGCGTGCTGCTCGTCGCGCTGCTCGCGCTCGTGATGCGGGGGCGGCGCTCGCTGTCCATTCCGGCAGCGATCGGCGGAGCGCTCGGCGTGGCGGTGCTCACGCGGCCGTCGGCGCTCCTTCTCGCGGTCGGCGTGCCGGTGTTCATCGCCGTGCGGTGGCGCTCCGTGCGGGGCGGGCTCGTGGCGCTCGGCGTGGCGGCGGCGGTGGTCGCCCCGTGGATCGTCAAGGCGCGGGCGATGACCGGTGACCTCATCTTCGTCAACTGCGCGACCTCGCGGAACCTCTACCTGGGCAACAACGAGTGGACCCCGCTCTACAGGACGTGGTGGCTCGGGTCGCACGACGAAGTCGGCGCGGTCCCGGACGGCTTCGCGGCCGAGGACGCGAGGATCCGCGCGCTCCCTCCGGCGAAGGAGGACGCCGAGTATCGGCGGCTGGCCGTCGAGCACATCGAGGCGCGGCCGGGGCTCTTCGCCGGGCGCACGCTCAGCAGGATCAGGGCGTACTTCGCGTTCGACACCTACGCGGGCATGGTGCTCACCAAGCTCCACGGGCTTCCGCGAGCGCTCGGGCTGTCCGTGATCGCGCTCGATGCGCTCTTCTACATCGCCCTCATGGCGCTGTCGCTCGTGGCGTTCCACGCGCCGAGGGGCCTCGGGACCGGGCGGGTCATCCGCGCGACCATCCTCTGGATCGTCGCGGGGTACGCGATCCCCTACTGGATCTCGTTCTCGCATCCGACGTACCACCTGCCGGTCGTGCCGCTTCTCGCGATCCCCGGCGCGGTGCTCCTCGCGCAGTTGGGAGGGATGAACGCGCGGGCGCTCGGGGACGCGACGGCGCGCCTGAGGCGGCGAAGGTCCATGGCGGCCGCGCTCGCCGTGTTCCTCGCGGTCCAGGTCGAGTGGGTCATCGTGATGGGGGCGGAGTTCCTCGGGAAGGGATGACGCCCGGAGCATGACGGCATGAGTGACGCGTTCAGGGAGAGGCTATCGGGCATCGGCGCGGCAAGGACGCGGGGCGGCCGGCCGGGCACGGCCGCGCCTGCGCGCTCGCTCGACGAGCTGCGGGGCGTCGTCCGGACGGAGGGCGTTCTCGTCGTCGAGCGGGCGGCCTCGGACCTCTGGCGCGGGTCGGAGCGGCGGGTCCTCGAGGAGCTCCGGGAGGCGCGGGCCGCAGCGCACGGACCGAACGGCATCGACTCGACCGTGCTGGCGCTTCTCGAGCGGCCGGAGGACGCGCTCTTCCTCGACACCGAGACGACCGGGCTTGCGGGGAGCATGGTGTTCCTGCTCGGGGCCATGCGCGTCCGGGGGGACGACCTCGTTCTCACACAGGTCCTCGCGCGCGACTACCGCGAGGAGCCGGCGCTCCTCGAGGCGTGGCGCGAGATGGCGCAGCGCGCCCGGCTGCTGGTCTCCTTCAACGGCAAGGCGTTCGACGTGCCCGTTCTGAGGGACCGTCTCGGGCTGCACCGCATCGCGAGCCCGCAGGAGCCGGCGCACGTGGATCTTCTTCACCACGCACGCCGCAGGTGGCGCACCGTGCTTCCGGACTGCCGCCTCCAGACGCTCGAGTGGCAGCTGTGCGGACGCCGCCGGACGGGCGACATCCCGGGCGAGGAGATCCCCGCGGCCTATCACCACTTCGTCCGGACCGGGGACCCGCGCGACATGCTGACCGTGCTGCACCACAACGCGCTCGACCTCCTCACGCTGGCCGACATCGCGCTCGCGCTGGCGACCGACGACGGGGCGCGAGGCGGGGAGGACCGATGAGCCGGGACGTGTTCACGCTGCTCGTGGGCGGGAAGGCCGGCGAGGGCGTCAAGAAGTCCGCGTCGGTCGCCGCGAGCCACCTGGCGGGCATCGGCCGCCACGTCTTCCAGATGGACGACTACCAGAGCCTCATCCGCGGCGGGCACAACTTCTCCGTCGTGAGCTCGGCCGCCCGCGAGGTCACGAGCCACCACGAGAGTGCGGACCTTGTGGTCGCGCTCGACGCGCGGAGCTACGAGCTGCACCGGGAGCGCGTCGCCGACGGCGGCGTGCTCGTGTACAACGCGGACGAGGTGAGCGGCGGCCAGGGCGTTGGCCTGCCGATGAGCTCCGAGGCGGCCGGGTACCCGCGGTCCGAGCTCCGCGTCGGTGTGGCGGGGCCCGCGGCGTTCGCCGCGGCGATCGGGCTCGACCGTGCGGCGATGGAGGACCTCGTGCGCCGCGAGTATCCGCGCGACGCCGAGAACAACGTCGCGTACGCCGGCGCCGTCTACGACGCGGCGCTTCCCGCGCTCGGGGGCCGGTTCCGGCTCGAGCGGGGGGAGCGGCCGCTCAGGATCGTCTCCGGGAACGAGGCCATCGGCCTCGGCGCGGCGGCCGCGGGCCTCGACGCGTACTTCGCCTACCCCATGACCCCGTCGTCGTCGCTCCTGCACTTCCTCGCGGCGCGCAACGAGGATCTCGGGATCACCGTCGTCCACCCCGAGAGCGAGATCGCCGTCGCGAACATGGCCATCGGCGCGGCGTTCGCCGGCGCGCGGACGATGGTCGGCACGAGCGGCGGCGGGTTCGCGCTCATGGTCGAGGCGCTCTCCCTCGCCGGGATGACCGAGACGCCGCTCCTCTGCCTCCTCGCGCAGCGGTCCGGGCCGTCCACCGGTGTGCCGACCTGCACCGAGCAGGCCGACCTCTGGTTCGCGCTGCACTGCGGGCACGGGGAGTTCCCGCGCGTGGTGGCCGCGCCGGGGAGCGTCGAGGAGGCGTTCCGCCTGACGGCGGAGATGCTCGCGCTCGTCTGGCGCTGGCAGGTCGTGGGGATCCTGCTTTCGGACAAGCACCTCTCCGAGTCGAGCGTGACCGCGGAGCTCGACCCGGCTGGGGCCCCGTGGGCCGGGCCGCTCGACCGCGCGGGCGGCGTGCCCGCTGCCAGCGGGGGCGCGCCGGTGGGCGCGGGCGGCGCCGGCGGAGGCAGGCCCTACCGACGCTACGCCGAGACGGCGGACGGGGTCTCGCCGCTTCTGTTCCCGCCGTCGCGCGAGCTCATCAAGTGGAACAGCTACGAGCACGACGAGGCGGGCATCACGACCGAGGACGCGGGTGTGATCGCGCGGATGCACGAGAAGCGCCTCCGGAAGGCCGAGGCGGTGCGCGCCGCCGTCGAGCGCCTCACGACGGTGAACACGCACGGACGGGGTGACCTCACCGTCTTCGCGTACGGTTCGACGACCATGAGCGTGCTCGAGGCGCTGCGCGTGGGGGGCATTGAGGCGACGGTCGTCCAGCCCATCTACCTCGAGCCGTTCCCGGTGCTGGCGCTCGCGCAGTACCGCGGCTCCGCGCCGATCGTGGTCGAACAGAGCGCCGGCGGGCAGTTCGCGCGGCTGCTGGAGGAGAGGGGAGGCGTCAGGGCGGGCGCCGTCATCCGCAGGTACGACGGGAGGCCGTTCGACCCGGGTGCGCTGGCGGACGGGATTCGCGCGGCCGCCGCGCGGAGGGAGCGACAGTGAGCGACACGGCCGCGAAGGACGACCTCAGCACGGGGGCGGAGATCACGTGGTGCCGCGGCTGCGGCAACTTCGGGATCCTCGAGGCGTTCAAGACAGCGGTCCGCGCGCTCGAGGGGCGTGGTGTGCCCCGCGAGCGGCTCGTCATCGTCGCCGGCATCGGCCAGCACGCGAAGATCTTCGACTACGCCGCGGTCTCGGGGTTCTACTCGCTCCACGGGCGAGCGGTCGCGACGGCGCAGGGCATCAAGCTCGCGAACCCGGGCCTCGTCGTCGCCGCCTTCGTCGGCGACGGTGATACGATGGGCGAGGGCATCGAGCACCTCGTCTTCGCCGCCAAGCGGAACGCGGACATCACCGTGGTGATGCACGACAACGGCGTGTATGCGCTCACGACCGGACAGCGGGCGCCCACGAGCGCGCGCGGGTACCGCGGGCCCTCGACGCCGCGCGGGAGCGTCGAAGACCCGCTCAACCCGCTCGTCATCGCGCTCGAGTCGGGAGCGACGTTCGTGGCGCGCGGGTACTCCGGGCGGAAGAAGGAGCTGGCCGAGCTCCTCACGGCGGCGGTGCTGCACAAGGGGTTCTCGTTCGTCGACGTGCTCCAGCCGTGCGTCACCTTCAACAACACGTACGCGGCGTACGAGGAGCTGACGGCGCCGCTCGAGGGCGGCCCGCTTGCGTTCGACGACGCGCTCACGGCCGCGCGGCGGCAGGACCGCCTGCCGCTCGGCGTGTTCTACCGCGCGGACAAGCCGACGCACGAGGAGGCGCTGCTCGGCGGGAGGAACCCGGCCGCGCGCCCGTCGAGGGACGCGCGGCGCGACCGCGTCCGGCGTCTGCTCGTCGGTTGACGCTCCCGGCGGCGTGCGCTACCCTTCCTGCGTTCGGATCCCCGATGACGCGGGCCGGTGGATCCCGGGCGCGCGGGGCACTCAGTGATTCCTCCATCGAAAGGACGGGTCCATGAAGAGCGGGTCCTGGACGTTGACGGTCTGCATCGTCTGCGCGCTCTGCGCACCCGCGGCCGCCGCGCCGATCGTCGGCACCAGCGGGAACGTGCTGCCGCAGGGCAAGTTCATGATCGACGTGTGGGCGACCTGGCAGGAGTACACGCGCACCTACAGCTACAACCTCGACGGCAACGGGCAGGAGGGCTGGGTTGAGCTCGGCGACGACATGGCCCTGACGGCCGCCTCGTTCGTCCCGAGGCTCCTCTACGGCGTGACCGACTGGCTCACCATCCGGGCGTCGCTGCCCATCGAGGACCGGTTCAAGGACTTTCCCGAGGCCGACGGCCACGCGGCAAGCACGGGGCTCGGCGACGTCATCGTGGACCCGAAGATCCTGCTGTACCGCGGCCGGTCCGGCTACCCGGTGGCGTCGCTCCTGACCGGCGTGCGGTTCCCGACCGGGGCCACCGACAGCGACTTCCCGCTGTCCGACGGCTCGACCGACTTCTGCGGGGGCTTCGCCGTCACCCACGCGGCGGGCTCGTTCGCCGCGCACCTCTGCTCGGTCTACTGGGTGAACGGGAAGGCGAAGGGCGGTGCCGACCTGAAGGACGTGTCCGTCACGACGGTGACGGTCGAGGACGCTCTGAACGAGCACTGGTCGCTGGCGTGGGAGGGGCGCGCGACGCTCGGCGAGGACCTGGGCAAGTACTATCGCGTGTACGCGTGCCCCGGCGTCGCCTGGACGGACGGCGGGAAGCTGACCGTCGGGTTGAGCGCGCTCGTGCCGGTCGCGGCGAAGGGCTGCCCGGCGATCGGCCTGTACGACTTCGACTGGGCACCCTATCTCAGGGTCTACTACCGCTTCTGACGGAGGGCACCAATGACCGGCCCGCTCAGTCTTCCGTGGGGAACGTTCGCTGCGCTCCTTGTGATCGCCGCGAGCGTCGTCGTTGCTCTCGTGTATGCCGCCGCCACGGGGCGGTCCCGGCGCGGGGGAGGCGCGGATGAGTAGCACGGCCGTCTACGCGCTCGTGCTCGTCCTGTACATGGCCGCGCTCCTCGGGGCCGGCGTGTGGACCGGGCGGAGGACGCGAAGCGCCGAGGACTTCTACATCGGCGGACGGCAGGTCGGCCCGTGGGTCACGGCGTTCTCGTTCGTGGCCGCGTACTTCAGCTCGGTCGTCATCGTCGGCGGCGGGGCGTTCGGCTACCGCTTCGGGATGTCCACGATGTGGGTCGCGGCCTCGAACGTGCTCATCGGATGCACGCTCGCGTGGATCGTCCTCGGGAAGCGGCTCTGGGAGTTCTCGAAGCGGCTCGACACGATGACGATCCCCGGGTTCATCGGCAGGCGGTACGGCGCCCGCGAGGCGGAGGTCTTCTCGGCGGTCGTCATCTTCCTCTTCATGATCGTGTACAACGTGAGCGTGCTGCAGGGCATGGGGCGGATCCTCGAGGGGCTCATGGGCCTGCCGTACGTCCACGGCATCCTCATCTCCGGGGCGATCATCCTCGTCTACGTCGCGTTCGGAGGGTACCTGGCGGTCGTGTGGACGAGCTTCATCCAGGCGTGGATCATGCTGTTCGCGCTCTCGCTCCTGGCGGTCGCGGCGCTCGCGGCGGCCGGCGGCTTCCAGGCGGCAGGCGAGCGGCTCGCGGCCATGGACCCGGGCCTCGTCGCGACGCCGGGGGTCTGGGGATGGCAGGGTCTCGTGTCGTACTGCCTCATCGTGAGCCTCGGAGTCTGGGGGATGCCGCAGCTTCTTGTGCGCTTCTACTCGATGCGGAGCGCGCGCGTACTCAGGCTCGGCACGGTCCTCGCGACGCTCGGCGGCGCCATGGCCGTGCTGCCCTACATGACCGGGGCGGTCGCGCGCGTCATCCTGCCGCCTCTCGAGAACCCCGATCTCGCCATTCCCACGCTCACGAAGACCGTGCTCAACCCCTGGGGGGGCGCGGTGTTCCTCGCGGGCGTTCTCGCCGCCGGGATGTCCACGTTCGCCTCCGTGCTCATCATCGTGAGCGCCGCCATCGTGAAGGACCTGAGGCGCTCCGGAGAGGCCGGGCGTTCGCGCGCGGGGGGCGGCGCGGGGAGCATGGTCGCGCGGACATCCGAGGATGGCGGGTCGACAAGGGGGCCGTCGCGCGACGTGCTGCTCGGCCGCGCCGCCAGCCTCGGCGCGGGACTCGTCTCCCTGGTGGTCGCCCTGCGCCCGCCCGCGCTCATCCTCGTGGTGACGGCATTCTCGTGGGCGGTCATCGCCTCGGCGTGCCTGTGGCCGGTCGTGCTGGGGGTCACCTGGCGGCGCGGGACGCGGCAGGGCGCGCTCGCGTCCATGGTCGCGGGCACGGCGACCGCGCTCGGCTGGATGATCGCGAAGATGCCGCTTGGGATCCACGGGTTCATCCCCGGGGTTGCGATGTCACTCATCGTCTTCGTGGTCGTGAGCCTCGCGACGAAGCCGCCGGCGCGGGAGCTTGTCGACGCGGCGTGGGGCAGGTCCTGACAGGTCGGGGTGGCGGTCATGACGGAAGAGACCTCCGGAACGGATGCGCCCTCGGAGCGCGCGGGCGGCTTCAGGTCCCAGCCGCTCTGGCTCAAGGCGCTTCTCGTGTTGAGCGTCGCCGCGCTTGCGGTCGGGATCGTCAGGTGCTCGTTCGAGGCGACGGCACCCCGCGCGCAGGTGGAGGCGGCGTGCGGCGACTGAGGCGCGGGGTCAGACGGCGCGTCCTCAGGTGGACGCGAAAGCAGAGAGCGCTCGCGCCGGAAGCGTACGGTCGCCTCGTCGACTACCACATCCACACGAACCTGTGCGGCCACGCGTTCGGCGAGCCCGAGGACTACGTGCGCGCGGCCATCGCCCTCGGGCTTTCCGAGATCGGGTTCGCCGACCACATGCCGCTTCTCCGGCGCCGCGATCCCCGGATCTCGATGGCGCCGGACGATCTGCCGCGCTACGTGGGGATGATCACCGAGCTTCGGGAGTCCGTGAGCGGGCTCCGCGTCCGGCTCGGCATCGAGATGGACTACATGCCCGGGCAGATGGACGAGATCTGGGCGGCCGCCGCGCCCCACCCGTTCGACTACGTCTACGGCTCGGTCCACTACATCGACGACTGGGGCTTCAACGACAGCCGGAACGTCGCCGAGTACGAGGGGAAGGACCCGGACCGGCTGTACGCCAGGTACTTCGACCTCTTCTGCGAGGCCGTCGAGCGCGGCGGCTTCGACGTCATGGCGCATCCGGACATCATCAAGAAGCACGGCATCACGACGACGCTCCCGATCGAGCGGATGTACGCCGACGCGGCGGGCGCTCTGTCGAAGGCGGGGGTCGCCATCGAGATCAACACGTCCGGGTTTCGCAGGAAGGCCGCGGAGGCGTATCCGGCGCTTCCGTTCCTGCGGGCGTGCGTGGAGCGGGGCGTTGCCGTCACGCTGGGCTCGGACGCGCACACGCCGCGAGAGGTCGGGATGGACTTCGACCTCGCGCTGCGGCTGCTGAAGAGGGCGGGCGTGTCGGAGATCGTAACGTTCGAGGGACGGCGGCGGACGATGAAGAGCGTGTTGCCGCGCGGCCGAACGGGGGAGGCGGCATGAGCGGGTCGTGCGGGGGCGAGGGATCGCGGGTGGACCGCGCGGCGGGCGCGCGGCCGATCAACGCGCTGGCCGCGATGACGCTCGTCCTCGCGCACCCGCAGCGGACGTTCGAGCGCCTCACGGAGCGGCCGCACTGGGTGCTGCCGCTGGTGTTCGTCGTGGCCGCCCCGATGGTGAGCGCGGTGTACGCGGTGCGCTCGGGGTTCATGGACGAGCTCGTCCCGGCGGAGGCCGCGCTCGCGGGCGGCGGGCTCGCGGGCGTGCGGGCGGCGCTCCTGTCGCAGGCGATCCTGATGGCCGTGGTCGGCATCCCGCTCGTGATCCTGCTCGAGACACTTCTGTTCAGGCTGGCCGGGACGCTGGCGGGAGGGCGGGCGTCCTTCCGTGTCGTCTTCTCCGCGGTCGCGCACGCGTCGATCCCGGTCGGGATCGGAGCGCTGGTCCTGGGCTGCTTCCTGCGGTTCACGGGGACCGCAAGGGCGGGACTCAACCTCGGCTTCCTGATCGAACCGGTGCGGCATCCGCACCTGTGGAGCATCCTCCGGCAGATCGATCTCTTCTCCGTGTGGCTCTTCGCCCTTCTCGGCATCGCCGCCGAGCCGGTCTTCGGTCTTCCGCGGCGTCGCGCGCGGGCGGCGACCGTCGCGTTCGCGCTGGCGTACATCCTCATCATGAGCTGGTCGGGGCGGGGAGCCGTGGGCCCGGGGATGTGAAGTTTCCCCGTGCGAGGGCGTCCCGTGGCGTGTACAATCCCCGGGCGCCGGGCACCACGCGGTGCCCGGATGCGCATCTGCACTCGCTTGTCAAGCACAAGGCGGGGCCGGGCAGGACCCGGCAGAACGGAACAGGAGGGGCTCGGTGAGCAACGGGTTCCTGGCGAGCGTGGCCCAGTCCGGCCTGCTCGGGCAGATCATCGTCGTCTTCCTGCTGGTCGTCTCGGTGTACTCGTGGGCCATCATCATCTACAAGGGCGGCGTGATCCGGCGGGCCGCGGCCCGGTCGAGCGAGTTCCTGGGGGAGTTCCGCGGCAACCCTGACGGGATGATCCGCCACTTCGCCGACCGGCGGAAGTTCGAGGCGTCGCCGCTCTCGGCCGTGTTCGAGGCGGGTCTGGCAGAGCTCGCGCTCATCGCCGGCGGCCCCGGCACCGAGCCCCGCCTGTCGCTCGTGCAGGCGGACGGGCTTGAGCGGGCGCTCGACCGGGCCATCTCCGAGCAGATCCTGGAGCTGCGGTCGCAGATGATCGTGCTCGCCACCACATCCGGCATCGCTCCGTTCATTGGGCTTTTCGGAACGGTCTGGGGCATCATGGAGGCGTTCGCGGCCATGACCATCACCGGGAGCGCCAGCATCAGCAGTGTCGCGCCCGGCGTCACCGCCGCGCTGACGACGACGGTCGCCGGCCTTGCGGTGGCCATCCCCGCGCTTGCCGGCTACAACTATCTCATGAACCGGATCCGGACGATCAGCGTGCAGATGGAGAACTTCTCCTCGGAGTTCATGTCGGCCGCGGAACGCAACTTCAGCGGCCGGTAGCGTGTCCGACCAGGGCGCGCCGTGGGGCGCGGGGAGTCGAGGATGCGACGGGGCGGGAAGAAGCAGCACGAGATGGAGCTCCTGAGCGACATCAACGTGACGAACCTCGTGGACGTCACGATGACGCTTCTCATCATCTTCATCATGATCGCGCCGATGATCGAGCAGGGCATCGATGTGACGCTGCCCACCGCCGATCCGAAGCGGATCGACGTCGGGGAGGTCATGACCGTCGCGGTCACCGAGAACGGCCGCGTATACCTCGAGGGGCAGCGCGTGAGCCTCGACGAGCTGAAGGAACGGCTCACGGACATTCACACGGCGAGGCCGGACGTTCCGGTCCTCCTGAAGGGGGACACGGAGCTGAACTACGGTCGCGTCGTCGAGGTCATGGACGCGGTCCGAAGTGTCGGGATTTCGAGACTGGCGCTCGCGACGCGCCCGCCGAGGTAGGGAAGGAGGCGCGGCATGGGACGCGTGCTGATCATCTCGGCGATCATGCATGCCGTGTTCCTGCTCCTGGCGCCGCTCATCCCGCAGCTCCTGCGCGACAGGCCCATCGCGATGGACGTCTATGCGGTCGAGCTGGTCGACCTGACGGCGACCGCGCGGCCGACCCCCGAGCCCGCCGCGCAGACGCCGACGCCGGAGCCCGATCCCGCGCCGGCCCAGGAGGCGCCGAAGCCGAAGGTGGAGGAGCCGCCACGGGACCGCGTGCCCGAGGAGCCGGTCAAGCCGCCGCCCAGGCAGGTGGTCAAGCCGCCGCCGCGTCCGGAGAAGTCGCTGGCGGAGCGGCTGGCGGACCGGCTCCGCGCGGAGGACGAGCGGCGAGAGGAGTCGCCCGGTTCGGAGCGCGAGGCGCCGCGCACGGGGACGCCGAGCGCGGTGGCCGGGCCGGCGAGGACGAGCGTCAGCGTCTCGCGCTTCCCGTACGCGTGGTACATCTCGATCATTCAGGGCAAGGTGAGCTCCAACTGGAAGCGCCCGAGCGACAGGCTGGTGAGTCAGGACGAGCTCACCGTGCAGATCTCGTTCAGGATCTCGAGGGACGGCTCCGTCGGCGCCGTGACCGTGCGGCGGTCGTCCGGCAGCACGACGGTGGACCAGTCCGCGGCGAAGGCCGTGCGGAGCTCCGCTCCCTTCCCGCCGCTCCCCGACGACTATCGGGACGACAGGTTGGACGTGACCATCGACTTCACGGTCGAGCGAGAGTAGCCCTCGAGCGTGTCTTCGGCAGGGGGGTTGACCATGGCAGGTGCTCTCAGACGCGCGCTCGGCGCGGCAGCGTTCATGGCTCTCACGCTCGTTGCTGCGACGCAGGCGGCGGCGCCGGAGGTGCACCTCAGCATCACGAAGGGGTTCGGGGAGAAGGTGACCATCGCGGTCCCGCTCTTCCGGGGGACCGCCGGCGCCGCGGCTCCCGCCGACATGCGCAGCGTGCTCTCGAGCGACCTCAGGTACTCGGGCTACTTCAACGTCGTTGAGAACCTCGCGTTCGTAGACGACGTCGAGGCGGACGACCGACGCACGGGCCGCGTGCAGTTCCGGGAGTGGCTGGCGCTTGGGGCGGAGGTCCTCGTGAGGGGTGACGTCGCGGTGAGGGGCGAGGACCTTGTGCTGGAGGCGCAGGTGTTCGACCTCGGAGCGGGCCGGTCGATCTTCTCACGCCGGTACGCGAGCCAGCCGGCCCAGTGGAGAGCGACGGTGCACGAGCTTGCAGACGACATCGTGCGGCATTTGACGGGGGAGAGGGGGATCGCGCGGACCAAGATCGCGTTCGTGTCCAACGTGACGGGCACGAAGGAGATCTACGTCATGGACTACGACGGGGAGAACGGAAGGCGGCTGACCAAGGACGGGCTCGCCGCGCTGTACCCCTCCTGGTTCGGCGACAACAGCGCGGTCGCGTACACGCGCTTCAGGAACAGCGGTCAGGAGGGTGTGGCCATCGACGTGCGGACGGGCGTCGTGCGGCGGCTGACGTCGTTCCCCGGTCTCAACGCGTTCATCAGCGTGTCGCCCAAGGGGAACGAGCTCGCGATGACCCTCTCCCGCGACGGCAACCCCGAGATCTACCGCCTGCGCTCGGACGGGAGCGAGCCGCGCAGGCTGACGTACGGCTCATCCACCGAGTCCTCCCCGTGCTGGTCGCCAGACGGCCGGCGACTGGCCTTTGTGTCGGACCGGTCGGGCTCCCCGCAGATCTACGTGATGAGCGCGGCCGGGGGGTCGGAGGAGCGCCTGACGTACCAGGGGTCCTACAACACGTCGCCGAGCTGGTCCCCGAAGGGCGACCTCATCGCCTACACGGCCCGCGTCGAGGGCGTCTATCAGATCTGCACGGTGGACGTGGACACGAAGAAGGTGGTCCAGCTCACGACGGGGGCGGGCAACAAGGAGGACCCCTCGTGGGCGCCGGACGGAAGACACATCGTCTATTCCGTCCGATCCAAGGGAAAGACCGACCTGTATGTGCTTGACATCCATGACCTCACACAGGTTAGACTCACGAGCGGCGCCGGGGACCACGAGAGCCCGGCGTGGTTACACTGACCCCCCTGATCGGAGAGGAGCGCAGCAGACACACAACGTCAGCCAACGGAGGCAGGAGATGCGGAGAGACAGCCGTCAGTTCCTCGTTCTGGTTCTCGTGATCGCGGCCGCCGTCGCGCTCAGCGGCTGCGGCAAGAAGCGTGTGGCTGAGCCTGTGGCGCAGCCCATGGACACACAGGCCCTGCGGGGGGACGACCTGCCGCTGACGGACCGCGACGAGACCATCTACGTCGAGCCCGGCGCGGGGGTGTTCGAGAACATCCACTTCGAGTTCGACAAGTACCGGATCCGCTCCGAGGACGAGCCGATCCTCCAGCGCATCGCACGGTGGCTCAAGGAGAACGAGAGCATCAGGGTGCTCATCGAGGGTCACTGCGACGAGCGCGGCACGAACGAGTACAACATGGCGCTCGGCGAGCAGCGCGCGCTCGCTGCTCGGCGCTACCTCGTGGGGCTCGGCGTCTCCTCGGACAGGCTGGTCACCATCAGCTACGGCGAGGAGCGGCCACTCGACAGGGCGAGCAACGAAGATGCGTGGGCGAGGAACAGGCGCGCCCAGTTCTCCGTCTCGCAGTAGCAGCGGTCCCTTCGGACGGACGAGGACGACGCATGGATCTCACGGGCTTCAAGATGGGGAAGGCAGGATCCCTGTCCGCGGCAGCGCTCGTGGCGACGGCTGTTCTGCTGTCGGGGTGCGGCACGGGCGGGATCGCCGTGAAGAAGGACATCTGGGACGCGCAGGAGGAGTTCTCGACGCGCCAGGCCGGGCTGTCCGAGAAGGTGCTCCAGCTCGAGGGCCGGATCGGCGGTGTCGAGGAGAGCGTCGCTGCGCTGGAGCATAGGATCGGGAATTTGTCCTCGCAGGTCGCCGGGATCGACGCGCAGCTCGCCCGAGGACTGGAGGCGGTCAGGAGCGGCCAGCAGCAGCTCGGCATCGAGCTCGAGGGCAAGATACGCTCCACCGACGCAGCCCGGAAGAGCGATCGCGACGACGTCCTGCGAAGGCTCGAGATCGTGCTCGACGAGGTGACCAAGGAGAACAAGCGGCTGACCGCCGAACTCGATGCGGTCAAGGCTGCGACCTCAGACGGCAGCTCGCACACGGTCTCGCGCGGGGAGACGCTGGCCGGCATCGCGGCGAAGTACGGCGTGACCGTGTCCGCGCTCATGTCTGCGAACAGCATCTCCGATCCGAACCTGATCCGGGTCGGGCAGAAACTGGTCGTCCCGCGGTGACCCTCCCACGGCGCGCCGGCGCCGTGTGGGGCCGGTGGCGTGGCATCGACCGGGCGGAACGACGCGTGAAGCACGAGGGCCCTCCAGGTTCCTGGAGGGCCCTCGCTTCTCGGTGGCCGGGCGGACGCGGTCGCCTACGCCGGCGGCGTGAACTCGAACGCCGGGTCGATCTCCCTGAGGCGGTCCGCCTGCTCCCTGAGGCGCGCAGCGATCTCCGGCTGCCGCGTCTTGAGCCAGGTGTGATAGGTGTCGAGGAACTCGTCGCGGAGGCTCTCCAGCGCCTCGTCCCGGCGGATCTCCTCGATCGTGCGGTCGAGGTGGAAGAGCTCGCCGGACGAGTACCTGTGGATGAACCCGAGGTACTGCCCCCGCATGTAGGAGAGGATCCTCACGTAGCCGTCGATCCCGTCCGAGAGCTTCCGGAGCGTCGCCGCGACCGCGCAGGCTCCGCCCTCGAGCTTCGCCGCCAGCGACGAGGCCACGGCGTAGTACGCAGCCGCCCGCCCGATGTACGCCTCCTTCGGCGTGTGGAACGCGGAGCAGCGGTTGTACCGGCGCCGCTCGAACAGGTCGAAGACGGCGACGGACATGAGGAGGAAGTCGGCGGTGGAGCGATAGACCATGTACCGGCCGCGCAGATCGGGGCTGCTCTCGATCATGCGATGGAGGCTCGCATCGTCGGCGGCGACATAGCGGCCGACCCTCTCGATGTACTGGGAGTCGATGTGCGCGTTGAGGAGGTGCGCGAGGTAGACGTTGACGTCCTCGTCGTGAACGCGGGAGTTCGACTCGAGGCCCGTGTGGACGCGCGAGTGCAGGAGGCAGTTCAACATGAAGAAGTACGACGTCTGGACGTCGCCGCCGACCTCGAGCTTCCTCCGCGGCTTGCGGCGGAGCGAGGCCCGTGTGACGGTCC
Organism: Candidatus Effluviviaceae Genus I sp.; assembly: GCA_016867725.1. NCBI lineage: Bacteria > Candidatus Effluviviacota > Candidatus Effluviviaceae > Candidatus Effluviviaceae Genus I sp. The sequence continues at coordinate 15,401 of VGIX01000022.1, read as the reverse complement.
TTCTCATGTTGCTGTGGCGGGAATGGTCTGTCATGACGCCCCCGTCTCCGCTGTGCCCGCCTCTGCGCTTGCGGCCCCTAAAGCAAGTTCTGTACCATGCGAACTGTGGCGGTGAGCGCTCCCTCAGTCCTCTGGTGGGGAGCAGTCGCCACCTGCGGCACGCGCTTGCTCTGGCACGGAGGTTCTGCAAGAAGCTGGCCGCGAGGGCATGGTGAGTGGGGAGGGGGCGCGGAGCTGGGGCGCGCGCGCAGGCGTTACTTCCTGCTATCGTGCGAAGACTGCGCAGACACGGAAGAGTGTGGGGAGGACCGGCTATGAGGGCCGCGGCAGTTCAGTTCGCTCCGGCGTTCGGCGAGGTCAGGCCGAACCTCGACGGCATGCTCGCCATGGCCGCGCACGTGGAGGCGGATCTCCTCGTGTTCCCGGAGCTCGCTCTCTCCGGGTACGTGTTCGCCACGCCGAGCGAGGTTCTCGAGCTGTCCCAGGCGGCGGACGCCCGGGAGCTGGACGAGATCGCGGAGGCGGCGGCCGCCAGGCGCGCGACCTTCGTCGTGGGCTTCGCGGAGCGGGCCGGGCGCGCCGTGTTCAACTCGGCGCTCCTTGCCGGACCAGACGGGACGCGGGCGATCTACAGGAAGATCCACCTCTTCGACAGGGAGAAGGCCCTGTTCGCGCCGGGCGACAGGCCGCCGGAGGTCGTCGAAGTGGCCGGCGTGCGATACGGCCTCATGGTCTGCTTCGACTGGATCTTCCCGGAGACGGCGAGAACGCTCGCGCTCCTGGGTGCCGACGTGTTGTGCCATCCGGCCAACCTCGTGCTGCCCTTCTGCCAGGACGCCATGATCACGAGGTGCATCGAGAACCGCGTGTTCTCCGTCACGGCCAACAGGATCGGGACGGAAGCGAGGGCCGGAACGGCCCTGACCTTCACGGGGATGAGCGAGATCGTCTCGCCGCGAGGCGCGGTCCTGGCGCGGGGCAGCGTTGACCGGGCTGAGATCGTCACCGCGGACGTCGACCCGGCCGCCGCGCGGGACAAGATGATCACGGCGTCGAATCACGTCCTCGACGACAGGCGAACCGACCTCTACCGCCTGAGATAGGCCGCAGGCAAGCGGCTTCCCCCTGGCATGCTCCTTGCACGACCGGGAGGCGCCGAGGGCTGTGCGCGTCCACAAGCACAGTCCGCGCGGCGTGTCATGGGACTCGAGTCGTGTCAGGAGGCGTGATGGACCGCTCCGGACCGGGGATCGCGATCAAGATCGTCCTCGCGGCGGTCGTCGGCGTCGTGGTCCAGGACGTCGTGCTCCTGGCACTGGTGTCGAACGGCGCCGATCCGGGCGAGATGATGATCGCCCTCGGCGCCGTGCTCGCGCTCACGCTCGTCATCGCTGCGGTGTGGGGGAGCGCCGTCGCCGGCGCGCTTCGGCAGCTCGCCAGGTCGTGCTACGTCGCGCGCAAGGGCGACACGAACGTCCTGCTGCGGCTCCCTCGCGCCGACGAGATCGGGCAGGTCAACGAGGAGATCAACAAGCTCGTTCTTCTGCTCAAGGAGTTCACGGAGGAACGGTCCTGGCTCGCGTCGACCGCGGGCGTCGCGGACGCGGTGGACCAGGCCGCGCCGGACCTTCTCCGAACCTCGCAGGATGTCATCGTCTCGCTGAAGGAGCTGCGCGAGGGAGCCGCCGCCGACGGAGCGATCCTCGGGCGGCTTGCCCTCAAGTCCGAACAGGCGCGGCAGCTGATGGAGCGGGTCGCGCGCCCGACCGGTGCGCGGGGCGGCCCCGACGAGATCGCAGAGAGGCTGAGCGCGCTTGCCGGGTTGTCGCGCGAGGTGGAGCTCCTGGCCGACCAGGTGGTCGACGAGGTCGCGAGGCCGACGATTGACGAGGCGGCGCTGGCCCGCGGCGTGAACGGCCTGCGCGACGCGGCACGGACGATCGTCGAGGTCGCCGGACAGGCGATCCCGCACCTCGAGCAGCGGCGGATGGATGCGGAGGCGGCGGAGCGAGCGGCCGAGAACATGCGGTCGGCAGGCGCGGAGGCTCAGGACGGCATCCGCGTGGCCGAACTGATGGAACGGAGCGCGGCGTCGGGCATGAGCGCGGCGTCGCGGCTTGCTTCGTCCCTCCGGCGGATCGGGGTCGCGCTTGAGGTGTACGCGGACCGGCGGAGGCTCGGGCTCGACGGAGGACGGCCGCCGAGGGCGTGAACCCCCGCTCGTAGCAGGCCGCCACCGCGGCGACTGCAGGCGGCCTCAGCACCTCGGCGAAGTGTCAACAGGATTGACGAAGGGGCGGGTCGCATCGTCGGCCCGCCCCTTCCCGTTTCTGCCGGTGAGGGGCGCAACTGATTCGCTCACAAGTTGTTACGGCGACGGTGCTCGCGGGACGCCGGGTCGTCTCCGGGTGTGGTACGCGCGTTGCTCGGGAGGGCACGCGTTCGAAGGGTCCGGGGGGCGGCGGGGCAGGGTCGGCACCGGTATGTGCGGCGGTATCGGTGGTGGGACGGGATGCGGGGTCGGATGGGCGCGGCCCGCTCCGGCACCCCCTGGACGGGCGCTCAAACGACGGTGCGCGGGTGTCTCTCTGACGGGGCGTGGACATGGTGTGGACGTGGCCGGGTGATGTCGAGCGTCTGAACGGCCTGCTCGCCGACGATCTGGTCTTCCTCGTCGTGGATCCCAGCCTGACGAGATCGCGCGCAGATCCCCGTGGCGCAACGCAGCCGAGGACGGCCTCGGGGATTCTCGTGGTGCGCTCGGCGGGGGGGGCGGAGCGGCGGGCGTCGTCGTCGATCGCGCGCCCGGCAAGCCGCCGCGCGGGGCTCGCTGCCCTCTCGGCCTGCCTCGCCGAGTGCGCCATGAGCCTTGGGCTCGGCACGGGCGTCTACCGCGGCGCGGCCTGTCGCGAGCGGCGTGACGCCTGCGCTCCGGCGCTCCGGCGCGGCGACCAGGCGCGGTAAACCGAGGCAGCCCTCGCGCTCTACTGGCCGGCGGCCTGCTGCCTGCCGTACTCGAGCGCCTGCTGGAAGTCGTCCGGGGCGTAGCGCTGCCACAGGTCGAGCACGCCGTCCAGCTTCTGCTGCTGACCCAGTCGCTCGTAGATGGCCACGAGCGGCGGGTAGATCTCGCGCCTTGAGGCCGACCGTCCGAGAAGCCGCTCGTACCCGCGCATCGCCTCCTCGTAGTGGCGCGTGGCCTGCTCCGTCTGCCCCGCCATGTCGAGCCGCTCCGCCATCATGAGGTGGACGCCGCCGAACCGGATCCACGCCTCGTCGTCGCCGGGCTGTGCCGCGATGAGCTGGTCCACGAGCGGCAGCGCCTTCTCGGGCTGACGGAGCCCGACAGCGTAGATCGCGATGAGCCCGTTCAGGGCCGGACTGTAGTCCGGCGCGAAGCGGAGGGAGATGTCGTAGTAGCGGATGGCCTCCTCGAACCGCGGCTCGGGTCCCTGCGCGGCGGCGAACCCCAGCCGCGAGAAGCCGGCGGCGTAGTTCGTGATGAGCCGGCGCGTGTCCGACGCCTTGTACACCTCCGTGATGACCCGCCAGTCGTCGTCCTTGTCGACGATGCTGTCGTACCGGTAGTTCTCGAAGGCGTTCTTCTTCGTCCTCTCCACGTTGATCTGGTGGCGGCCCGTCGTCGGCACGAGGCGGAAGACCATGCCCTCGAGCTCGAGGTTGTCGTAGTAGCCCATGAAGTCCTCGATGGTCACCGCGAAGTAGATCGGGCGGGACCATCCGACCTCCCGGACGATGTCGTGGAGGACGATGTCGCGAAGCGTGACGAGCTTCGGCTCGCGCGTCTCGGGGTCGCGGATCCAGTACGGGCGCATCGCCTCGATCTCCTCGTACGAGAAGCTCATCGGGATGCCGCGGTCCTTGAGCTGCTCGACGTACCAGTTGATCTGGATGAGCGAGAGGTTGACGACCTCGACGTCCTTGCGTACCCCCTCGACCTCCTGGAGGTACCAGAGGGGGAAGGTGTCGTTGTCGCCGTTCGTGATGAGGATCGCGTTCGGTTCGAGGAAGTTGATCAGGTTCCAGCCGTAGTAGTGGGCGACGTAGTTGTCGCTGCGGTCCATCACCCGGTGCTGCGTGGTCAGCGGGATCAGCGAGAACGCGACGAGCGCGCCCGAGAGCGCCACGCGGTAGGACCTGCCGAGCTTGCCGGCCCATTGCACGATCGCCCCCGCGCCGATCCCCATCCACATCGCGAGCCCGACGTACGAAGGCACCCAGAAGTACTCCCTCGGCCGGACCTCGCGATCGGAGATGTTCATGTAGAGCAGAAGCCCCAGGGACGAGATGAGATTGGCCGTGAGCATCATCGCGAACGTTCGGCGGTCTCGCCGGGCGTGCGCGATCGCTCCCCACACGGCGAGGGCGAGCGTCATCGGCCAGATGACCCGCGCTCCGGGCTGGCCGGCGAACTGCTGCTCGTAGTAGCCCCAGAGGATCCGGAACTGGTTGGGGAACGGGGTCCTCCGCGGGAAGAACCGCATGGGCTCGTACTGCTTCCTGCGCATCACGTCGAGCACGAGGCTCCACGTCTTCGGGTCCGACTCGTTGATGGCGGGCTTCAGGCGCGCCCGGATGAGCAGGTACGCATGGACCGAGAGCGCGAGCGCTGCGAGCACGGCGATGGACAGGACCATCCGCGCGGGGATCTCCGGGCGATCCACGCGCCCCGTGCGGAGAAGCCAGACGAACGCGTAGATCGAACCGACCGACACGGCGGCGGCGAGGATGAACCAGCCCGCGGCGGCGCCGCCGTAGCTCGCGGCGGACGTGAAGAACGCAATCACCTGGACCACGAGGAGCGCCATCGTGAGATGCGTCGGCAGCACGGCGGGATGTTCCTTGCGCCCCCGACCCTTCCTCTTCGTCTCCTCACGCTTGGGCCAGAGGGCGGGGACGGCGTAGAACACCGTGACGGCCAGCCACAGGATCCAGATCCCCACGGCTCCCCGCGCCGCGCCCTTCGAGAGCAGCAGGAACCCCATGCCGAGCGGCACGGAGAGGAGGACGATGCCGAGGAGGTTGCTCTCGAAGAGGATGACGAACAGGAGGTAGGCCGGGGCCCAGAGCAGGCAGCCGAGGTGCGTCCCGACGCCGAGCGCGAGGAGGTAGACGACGAGGTGGAGCATCCTGCGGTCCCGGGGAACGTCCCGGATCTCGGTCCACCGCATGACGAGCCAGAGCGTCAGCGTCATCGTGACGATGTTCGTCGCGTACACCTCCGACTCGAGCGAGTTCTCCCAGAAGCTGTAGGAGAAGGCCGCAAGGAGGCAGGCGGTGATCCCGGCGACGTAGGTCGGCAAGGCCTCCGCGAACGACGAGACCTTCCCCTCCCAGCGGCGGGCCATGCGGGCGATCGAGAAGTAGAGGAAGGCGATGGCCAGCGCGCCGGCGAGCACGGACTGGAAGTTCGTCGCGCGCGCGACGTTGCTGAACGGGAGGATCGAGAAGAGCCTCGAGATGAGCGTGAACACCGGGGACCCCGGGGGATGCCCGATGCCGAGGGTGTAGCCGACGGCGATGAACTCCCCGTTGTCCCAGAACGCCACGACCGGAGCGGTCGTCATCATGTAGATGGCGAGCGCGAGCGCGGCGAGGGACCAGCCGATGATCCGGTTCACTCTCTCGTGCGGGTACATCGCTTCTCCTCTAGCTTGATGTGGAGGCCTGCGACGGCGCGAGAAGCTGGCTCAGGCGCTCCCTCAGCCCTGCCGTCGAGACTCCGCTCGAGATCTGCCCGCCGACGGCGAGCGAGATCCGCCCCGTCTCCCCGGAGACCACCACGACGACGGCGTCGGTCTCCTCCGTCAGGCCGACGGCGGCCCGGTGTCTCGTGCCCAGCGTGCGGACGTAGTAGGGGTTCTGGGACAGCGGGAGCGTGCAGCGAGCGGCGACGATGTCGTTGCCGTTCACGATGACCGCCCCGTCGTGGAGAGGCCCGGGCGGAGTGAACACGGAGACCAGAAGGTCGGCCACGCACGGCGCGCTCAGAATGACGCCCGTCTGGTGGTAGTTGGTGAGCCGCGCCTCCCGCTCGAACGCGATGATGCACCCGACCATCCGCTTCGACATCGCGCCCACCGCCGACACGATGGTGTCGATGGCCTCCTCCTCCTCGAACCTGACAAGCGGCCGGAAGAGCCTGGTCTGTCCGACCTGTCCAAGGAGCCTCCGGATCTCCTCCTGGAAGACGATGACGAAGATGATGACCCAGATCCCCTTGAGCCCCGACATGAGCCAGTTTAGAGCGTTGAGCTTGAGCCAGCTCGCGACGAACCCCACCGCGAAGATGGCGAAAAGGGAGAGGAGCATGCCCATCGCCCGCCGGCCGCGGAGAAGCAGCAGCACATGGTAGATGATGAAGGCGACGATCACGATGTCCGCGACATCGGCGACGAGCTGCCAACCGGACATGGGCACGCCTCCCGTTACCGCTGCGCCCGGCTCATGCGGGCGAGGACAAGCAGGCCTCGACGATCCTGGCCGCCCTTGCGACAGGCTTCACGTCGTGAACGCGGAGGATGCGCGCGCCCTGGGCGACCGCGTAGGCGGCCGCGGCGAGCGTCCCTTCCAGCCGGTCATCCACCTGAAGGTCGAGGATCCGGCCGATGAAGCCCTTCCGCGACGGGCCCACGAGGATCGGCTTCCCCAGCGCTCTGAGCTCCGGGAGGTGGCGGAGGATCGCGAGATTGTGCGCCGTCGTCTTGCCGAACCCGATGCCGGGGTCGACGACGATCTGATCGTCCGCGACGCCCGCTGCCTTGGCGACGGCGATCGCGCCGGCGAGGAAGTGCGCGATCTGCCCCATGAGGTCGTCGTAGCTCGGGTCGTCCTGCATCGTGGCCGGCGTGCCCTGCATGTGCATGAGGACGCACGCGGCGTCGAAGCGCGCCACGACGCGCGCGACGGCCGGGTCCGCTGTGAAGGCCGTGATGTCGTTCACGATGGACGCGCCGGCCTTGAAGGCCTCCTCCGCGACCTTCGCGCGCGCCGTGTCCACGGAGATCGGCCCGTGCCACGCCTCGTGCACGCGCTCGACGACGGGCACGACGCGCTTGAGCTCCTCGCTCTCCGGAATGCCCTGGGACCCCGGGCGGGACGACTGCCCGCCGACGTCGATGATGTCGGCTCCATCCTCGGCCATCTCGAGCGCGTGGTCGAGCGCCTCGGACGGCTGAAGGAACCGGCCGCCGTCGGAGAACGAGTCGGGCGTGACGTTCAGGATGCCCATGACGTGGACCTTCTTGGCGAGGTCCATGTTGTGATGGCGCGCTCGGAGGACGAGGCGCGGCTTCGGGCTGAGCGCGGCGAGCGTGGAGACGATGCGCTCGCCGAGCTCGGGGAGCCCGAACTGCTGGTACGAGAGCTTCTGCGCGAGGGACTCGAGCTGCGCGACGGTGCCCATGAGGAGCACGTCGGTGGACTCCACCTCGTGCGTCAGGACGCCGCACGCGACGGCCGCGTCTCCGCCGATGGACAGCATCTGCTGCTTGAGAATGTGCGCCACGGGGACGCTTGCGCCGGCGACCTTGAGGACGACCGTCTGCGCCTTCGGGGCCATCGCGCGGACGCCGGCCTCGGAGACGCCGATCTTCCGCATCTCGCGCGCCGCGTCCTCCGGGGCGCTGATGAGCAGGACCCTGGGCGAGAGCACGTCGGCCATCGGCTACCTGTCCTTGAGAGGTTCGGCGGCCTCGTCGCCCGCGCCGGCGGGCGGCGCGGGAAAGGAGGCGGCCGCGTCCGGCGCCGGGGCCGGAGTCGGCGGCGTCTTGCCGAAGAGACCGTCGATCTCGGCGCCGGTCAGCGTCTCCCGCTCGAGGAGCGCCTTGGCAAGGAGGTGCAGCTTGTCGCGGTTGTCCGAGAGGAGCGTCCGCGCGCGCTCGAGGGACGAATCGATGAGCTTGCGGATCTCCTGATCGATGAGAACGGCCGTCGCTTCGCTGTAGTCCTTCACGCGTCCCATCTCCCTGCCGAGGAAGACGTGGCGCTCCTCCTTGCCGAACGTCACGGGGCCGAGCGTGTCGCTCATGCCCCAGTTGCAGACCATCCACCTCGCGACCTCCGTCGCGTGGTCGATGTCCTGCGCGGAGCCGCTCGTGATCTCGCCGATGGCGATCTCCTCGGCGGCGCGGCCGGCGAGCGCGCGGGCGAGGGCGTCGATGGCGTACTGCCGCTTGACCATCCGCCGCTCGTCCACGGGGAGCGTGTGCGTGACGCCGAGCGCGTGCCCGCGGGGGATGATGGTCACCTTGTGGATCGGGTCGGAGCCGGGGATGAGCCACGCGATGAGCGCGTGCCCGGCCTCGTGGTAGGCCGTCGTGCGGGCCTCCTCTTCGGACAGGATGACGCTCTTGCGCTCCATGCCGAGCATGATCTTGTCCTTGGCGTCATCGAAGTCCTGGGCCGCCACCGCGTCGCGGTTCCGGCGCGCCGCGAGAAGCGCGGCCTCGTTGACGAGATTGGCGAGGTCGGCGCCCGACAGGCCCGGCGTGCCGCGCGCGACGACCTCGTAGTCCACGTCCGCGGCCACCTTGACGCCGCGCGCGCTCACCTCGAGGATCTTCTTCCTTCCCTGGAGGTCCGGCTGGTCGATCACGATCTGGCGATCGAACCGGCCGGGCCGGAGGAGCGCGGGGTCGAGCACGTCGGGCCTGTTCGTGGCCGCGAGGAGGATGACCCCCTCGTTCGACTCGAACCCGTCCATCTCGACGAGAAGCTGGTTGAGCGTCTGCTCGCGCTCGTCGTGGCCGCCGCCGAGCCCCGCGCCGCGCATGCGGCCGACCGCGTCGATCTCGTCGATGAAGATGATGCACGGAGCGTTGGTCTTGCCCTGCTCGAAGAGGTCGCGCACGCGGGCGGCCCCGACGCCGACGAACATCTCGACGAAGCTCGAGCCGCTGATCGACAGGAACGGCACGTTGGCCTCTCCCGCGACGGCGCGCGCGAGAAGCGTCTTGCCGCTCCCCGGCGGCCCGACGAGGAGCGCGCCCTTCGGGATCTTGCCGCCGAGGCGCTGGAACCTGTGCGGCGCGCGGAGAAACTCGACGATCTCCTCGAGCTCCACCTTGGCCTCGGGGAGCCCGGCGACGTCGTTGAACGTCACCTTCGGCCGGTCCTCCGTCAGGAGGCGGGCACCGCTCTTCCCGAAGCTGAACGCCTTGCCCGGACCCATGCCGCCGCGCATGGAGCGCATGATGAAGATCCAGAACGCGACGATGACGATGAGCGGCAGGATCGAGAAGAGCACGCCGCCCCAGTTCGTGGAGGGTGGGCGTCCCGTGATGTCGGCCGCGGGGTTCTTCTCGCGCATGACGCGGACGAACTCAGGGTCCTCCGTCGGAAGCCAGGTCTTGAAGCGCGTGACCGTGACCTCACGGCCGCCCTGCGTCACGACGAGCGGGGTCACGAACTCGCCCTTGACCTCACGGTCGATGAGATCGGCGCTCCTGATGTTGCCCGCCTCGATCTCCGCCATGACCTGGGTGTACGAGACGTCGACCGCCTGGGGCCGGCCCTGGACGTAGAGCTGGTACGCGACGATGGCGAGGAAGAGGAGCACGATCCACGCGAGGAACGGGTTCCTCGCGCGCGGCTGCGGGGCGAGCTTCCGCGAGAGCTCGTCGCCCCGCCCTCGCTGGGAGTTCTTCCGCCCACCGCCGGGACGGCCGGCGTCCGGCGGCATCTCGCCCGGCGCCATGGTCGTCCTCCGGCCGGCATCGCTCGGTTCGCGCGTCACGGGATCTCCTCGTCGTCGAGCACGGCGATGTGGGGGAGGTTCCTGTACTTCTGGGCGAGGTCCAGTCCGTAGCCGACCACGAACTTGTTCGGGACGACGAACCCCACGTAGTCCAGCGCCAGCTCAACCTCGCGGCGGCCGTGGCGGTCCAGAAGCGTGCAGATCTTGACGCTCTTCGTGTGCCGCGTCTTGAGGTTCTCGATGATGTACTGGAGCGTGTGGCCGGTGTCCACGATGTCCTCGACGAGAAGGACGTGGCGGCCCGTCACGTCCTGCGAGAGGTCCTCGAGGATGCGGACGACGCCGGAACTCGAGGTGCCGTCGCCGTAGCTCGAGACCTCCATGAAGTCGATCTCAACCGGGAGCTCGATGGCCCTGATGAGGTCCGCGAGGAACACGACGCCGCCCTTGAGCACGTTCACGAGGATGGGCGGGTCATCGGCGTAGTCGCGGGTGATGCGCTCGCCGAGCTCGGTCACGCGGCGGCGGATCTGGTCTTCAGTGAGGAGAACCTTCCCGAGTTCCAGGGGTCGCCTCCTGTCGCCGCGCCTTGAGCGCGAGGACGGTCCCCGTCCTGTCCGTCACCGGCGCGCGGTCGGCGCGCCGCAGTCCCACCACCCAGAGGATCCCGTCCGCGTCGCAGAGGATCGGCACCAGCGGACGGAAGGAGAACGCGACCTTCTCGTCGATCAGAAGTTCCTTGACGGTCTTCGTGCCCTCGAGGCCGAAGGGCCGGAACCTGTCGCCCTCGCGCCTGGGCCGGAGGACGAGCGGCGGACGGAGGGCGTCCCAGTCGAAGAACGCCTCGGACTCGTCGGCGCTCCGGACGGCGTCCGAAAGCTGCTCCCGCGGCACGAGCGACGCCTCGATGACGAGGTCCGACCCCTCCGGGGCGGTCGAGCCGGGCACGCAGAGCGCCCGCTCCCCGAACTCCGCCTCCTGCCGTCCGCAGGCGATGACGAGCGCGCCGTGCTCGAGTCTCGCCGTGACGCCGCCCGGCAGCTCGACGGAGGCTCCCGCGCGCCCCTCACGCGCCATGCTCAGGACGCCCTCGACGTGGCGGAAGGGGAGCGGCCCGAGGTCGGGGCGGAGCGCCTCGAAGAGCCTCCGGAACACGCACCGGCGTAGGGCCTCATCGTAGTGGCCGAGAGCGGTCGAATCAAGCACAAACTGCCCTAGGCTAGCCCGTTTCACGATGCGGGGCAGCGCCTCGTCGGTGAGTCGGCCGAGGTGGGCGGCGATGTCCGTCATCGCCGTGCCGACGTTCGCGAGCGCCCGCCTCAGGTTCGGGTTGTGCCGCTCGAGGAGCGGCATCACCTCGTTCCGGATCTCGTTGCGGAGGTACTTCGAGTCGAGGTTTGTCGCGTCGGTGCGCCACGGAAGCCCGCGTTCCTCGAGGTACGCCATCACATCGGAGCGCCACACTGCGAGGAGCGGCCTGATGATCGTCCCCTCGCGCTTCGGCGGGATGCCGGCAAGGCCGTCCGGCCCGGCGCCTCGGAGGAGGCGCATGAGCACGGTCTCCGCCTGGTCGTCCGCGTTGTGGCCGGTCGCGATGCGCTGGCAGAACTCGAGCTTCGAGACCTTCACGAGGAACTGGTAGCGGAGCATCCTGGCGGCGTCCTGCGCCGACATCGGCTGCGCGAGCAGGAAGCGCGGGACGCTGACCTCGTCGCAGAAGAAGGGGATCGCGAGGCGCTCGGCGAGGTCGCGGACGAAGGCGGCGTCGGCCCGGGACTCCTCGCCCCGGAAGCCGTGCTCGAGGTGGGCGACCTTGAGCTCGAACTCCAGTTCCTCACGCAGGTCGGCGAGGACGTGGAGCATACAGACTGAGTCGGGCCCGCCCGACACCGCGGCGAGCACCGCGTCGCGCGGGGAGATCATCCCGTAGCGGCGGATGGTGGCGAGGACGGTGGTTCGGACAGACGACATGGATCCCTCCACAGGCGCAGGCGATGAGCGTAGCGGTCGCCGACCTCGTGCGTCAACGCTGGAGGCCGGACGCGCGTGCCACTCCGCTCCCATGCCGGATTCCTCTTGACAAGCTCACGGGGGGGGGGGTAGCTTGTACATGCCGATCGGCGAGAGCCGACGCCACGCGGAGCACGCCGTTGCGGTGTGAGGAGGATGCGGAGATGGAATCTCATCTCTCCCGTTCACCTGCTGTTGCGCTCGCTCGTACCAGGACTCACCATGCCACGGCTGTCATCGTGCTGTCGGCAGCTCTTCTCGCGGCGCCGCGTGCGTCGGGCGGAAAGCTGCAGGACGGCTGGATCTCACTCGACGGCATCACGACCGAGCCGATGCCGCCGACCATTGAGGTCCTGTCGTCGAGCGCGAGCGAAGTTGTCCTGCAGGTGATGATCCCAGGGTTCCTGTGCGAGACCGTGGTCGAGGACACGATGGAGTTCAGGAAGATAACGCTTCCTGGATGCTCTCACTCGCCTGACGTCGGGTACGCGTGTGTTCCCCTCGTCGGACAGCTCATCGCCATCCCGGAAGGAGGCGCGCTTGCCATCCGCGTAGAGGCGGGGGACACCGTGCACTTCGAGGATGCCGCGGTCTACCCAACGCCGGCCCTCGTGGTCGCGCACACGTCCGAGGGCTGGGAGTACCTCGTGGAGGAGTTCCGGCTGGAGCAGGCGTACTACGATAGCGGGTACTACCCACGTGAGGTCGCGCTGGTGGACGGCGAGGGGAGCCTGCGCGGCCAGGGCGTTGCGCGCCTGACGGTGTACCCCTTGCAGTTCGATGGTTCGACTTCCACCCTGATGGCGTACCCCGAGCTTGTGGTGACGATCTCGTGCTCGGGCGGGAGAGGCGGTCTGGGCGAGCCCACGGGGCCGCTGTCGAGGGTGGCAGACCTCGTCCTTGCGAACTACGAAGGCGGGTCGCAACGGGAGGGCGCTCCGGCAGACACGGGCAAGTGGCAGATCTGCGCGTCAGTGGCATGCTGTGAGAGCCTTCAGGCGGACTATCTGATGATCGTCGAGAGCACGCTGCTAGACTCCATCGGCGTGCTGGCGGGGCATCGGGCGACGTGGAACGGCTACAACGTGGCCGTCGTCTCCGATGCCACGGTGGTGGCGAACGCCGACACGTCGGCCATCTCCGACAGGGCGATCAGACGGTTCATCCGCGAGGTGTACGAGACCGCGAGCGCGGAGCACATGTCGGACGGCAGGCTCGGGTACGTTCTGCTTGTTGGCGACGCCAGGAGCGATGCACCTGACAGCCTGATCCCGGCGCATGAACAAGGCACGATCACGACGGACCATTGGTACGCGTGCGTGCATGGGGATGACGAGTACGCCGACGTGATGATCGGCAGGCTGGCAGCAAGTCATGTGTCCGAGCTGATGATCGAGTCGCGGAAGTTCAGGGACTACGAGACGAGCGCGGCCGACACGATGCAGTGGCGGACGAACGCGCTTCTGTCGTGCGGGTTTGCATGGGGAACCGGGCAGGAGTGCTACGAAGGCGACGAGGGCAAGGCAAGGAGCGTGGATGCGGTGTTCCAGGCGACTTCGATACCTGGGTACGCCATCGATGAGGTTCACGCGCATGAGCTGAATGCCGCACCCTGCAAGGACCAGCGAGAGGCCGCGCGGGTCGAGAACATGGAGGCGCTTGAGATCACTGGCTATCACCTCGTCGAGTTGTGCGCCCATGGGTGGCCCGGCGGGACCGAGGCGTTCACGTACGAGGATGCGGACACACTGGAGAACGGCAGCAGACTCGGGTTCTGGATGGTCTACTCCTGCTCGCCGGGCGCGTTTGACTGGGTGGTCGGGGAGGACGGTACAGACTGCCTCGGCGAGCGTCTGATGCACGGCAACGGGATGAACGGCGCGATCGGGTTCTTCGGCGCCACGGAGACGGTGGGGAACTCATGGAAGCACCTCGGCGTCTACATGTGGGAAGCGTTCTTCGACCGCGGGATGGCCACCCCAGGCGAGGCGATCGCCTACGCCAAGCTCAAGAACGGTTCGTGGATCGGTAGGTGGAGCGACGGCCTGAAGTACAACCTCCTCGGCGACCCCGCCATTGACCTGTTCCTCACCGACAGCCAGGGCTACGGCGACCACCCTGACTACGTGGTGACCGGCAGAGACCTGTCGGCCACGCCGGCCCTCCCCTCGTGCGGAGAGCCGACGTATCTCCGCGCGCTCGTGCACAACAGGAGCAACTGCGATCCCGACGGGCCGGTGCCGGTCCTCTTCGAGGTGTGCGAACGCGACGGGTCCGGGTGCTCACCGGTGGACGCGGTCCTCGTGACCGTGCCGGCCTGGGGCTCGTCGCTGGCACAGGTCTCCTGGGTCCCGGGCGGGGGAGACATGGGGCACCGGAGCTTCAGGGTCGTCGTTGACCCGGAGGGGCTCCATCCGGAGCTGCACGAGGGCAACAACGACGCGATGGCCGATCTGGGGGTTCTGCCGAACGCGAGCGGGTTCCCCGTGAGCCTCGGGGGTGACGGCGGGCTCTCGCCCATCGTGGCGGACGTCGACAACGACGGGCATCTCGAGATCGTGGCGGCCGCGCGCGAGCCGGGCACGGTGGCGGCTCTGTCGCACTCGGGCTTGGTCGAGTGGCCCTTCTCCGCGTCCGGCGGTCGGGCGTTGACGGGCCCGGTCGCATGCGGGGACCTGAACGGGGACGGCACGCTGGAACTGGTCGTCTGCTACGGCGACACGGTGCGCGCGTTGAGCGGCACGGGAAGCGCGCTGTGGGGCAGCCCTACAGGCCGTGGGCTCGACAGCGGTGCCGTTCTCGCCGATGTCGTGGGCGGAGACGGCGCGCTCGAGGTCCTCGTGACGCGCTCGTGGACACACCTGCACGTATTCCCGACCCACCTGCAGGCCGCGCTCGACGGGGGCGGGGGAGGCGTGTGCTGGCTCGGTCCGCAGCAGGACGGCTCCACGGCGATCGCGGGGCCGCTGGTGCACAAGACCGGCGCGGCAGGCGACCTGGATGGCGACGGGCTCTGCGATGCCGTGTCCACGCACTTCACCGACAATGACGTCATGGTTCCACACGACCACTGGGTCACGGCGCTCTCCGGGACCAGCGGGGACACGCTCTGGGCCAGGGGCCTCGGGTGCACCCTGGCCGTGCTCCCCTGCGACCCCGTGCTCGCTGACGTCTCCGCGGTGTCCGCCGGGCTGGAGGTGCTCTGCGGGGTCCAGTCGGTGCGGTGCTTCTCGGCGGGCGGGGCGAGGCTGTGGCACGCGCCGCTGTCCGGCTATCTCGGCGGCCTGGCGGTGAGCGATCTGGATGGTGACGGGGCACTTGAGGTTGTGGCCTCGACGTATGGGCTTCCCGGCGCGCCGGACGACTGCGCGGGGTGCGTGTACGTGCTGGGGACGGGCGGGGTGGTTGTGGACTCGCTCGCGCTGGAGTACGCGTCCAAGGCCGCGCCCGTCATCGCGGACCTCGACGGGGACGGCCTGCCCGAGGTCATCGTGACCTCGTCCTGCTACGAGTGGGTGTTGAGCGATACGATGCGGTGGATGTCGCACCTCGAGGCGTTCACGTTCACGCAGGCGGAGACGCTGGCACGGTTCACGGGGCTGCCAAGGCCGCTCCTGTTCCGGGGCGAGCTGACGTCATCGCCGTGCGTCGTTGACGTGGACGGCGACGGCCT
>VGIX01000021.1 GCA_016867725.1 Candidatus Effluviviaceae Genus I sp. | reverse complement strand
CATCGAGTGCTCCTCGATGCTCATGCTGCCAGGCTTTGTGAACCTCCACCACCACTTCTACCAGACGCTCCAGCGGAACGTCCCCGCCGCCCAGAACCGCAAGCTCTTCGACTGGCTCACGACGCTCTACGACGTGTGGGCGCATCTCACCGCCGACGCCGTGCGCGCGAGCACGCGCCTTGCGTGCGCGGAACTCCTGCTCACCGGGTGCACGATGGCGAGCGACCAGATGTACGTGTTCCCGGGCGGGGGCGAGGAGGACCTCATCGCGGTCGAGGTCGAGGCCGCCTCGGGCCTCGGCATCCGGTTCCATCCGACGCGGGGGAGCATGTCGCGGGGGCGGTCGCAGGGTGGGCTTCCGCCGGACTCCGTCGTGCAGAGCGCAGACCGGATCCTCAGGGACTCCGAGGGCCTCATCGAGCGCTTCCACGACCCGAGGCGGTTCTCGATGGTGCGGCTTGCGCTCGCGCCGTGCTCGCCGTTCTCGGTGACGGACGAGCTCATGGTCGAGACGGCGAGGCTCGCCCGCGCGAAGGGCGTGCTCCTGCACACGCACCTGGCCGAGACGCTCGACGAGGTGGAGTACTGCCTCGCGACGTACGGCGTGCGGCCGCTCGCTGCGATGGAGAGGCTTGGGTGGGTCGGGCGCGACGTGTGGTTCGCGCACGGTGTGCACTTCGAGGACGCCGAACTCGATCGGCTTGCCACGACGGGAACCGGCATCGCGCACTGCGCGACGTCGAACATGCGGCTCTCTTCGGGCGTGGCCCGCGTGCCCGAGATGCTCGCGCGGGGCGTGCGCGTGGGCCTCGCGGTGGACGGAAGCGCGAGCAACGACACGTCGGACATGCTCGGCGAGGTGCGGAACTGCCTCCTGGTGCACCTCCTGCGCTGGGGCCCGGATGCGCTCACCGCCGAGGACGCCCTGCGGCTCGCGACGCGCGGTGGGGCGGACGTGCTCGGCCGCGACGAGATCGGCTCCATCGAGGTGGGGAAGGCCGCCGACCTCGTGCTCGTTGACCTCTCGCGCCTCGGGTACGCCGGGGCGTTCTCCGATCCGCTCGCCGCCGTCGTCTACGCCGGGTTCGACCATCGCGTGGACTACACCGTGGTCAACGGCGTCGTCGCGGTCGACCGCGGGAGGCTCGTCCTCGGCGACGAGCGGGAGATCGCGCGCGAGGCGAACGCCGTCTCGCTCGCGATGCTCAGAGCGGCCGGCGTCGAGACGCCGTGGCCGCTTGAGCCGCCCGCCTGAGTGGAGACGATCGCGCGGTTGCCCCGCCCGGAAGGCCGTCCACTCCGTTCACACCGTTCGCAAGGCTCTCACGGCGCCCGCGGCGAAAGCGCCCGGAGCGTAGGCATTCCCGCCGGCGCCGGCATCGCCGCCGCTTCGGGACCGGATCGTGCAGTGCAGCGCCGCCCCATCCCCTGACACGCAACCACGGAGGAGGCGGCGATGAGAGCGCTGGTGTGCGCGGCGTGGCTGGCGGTCACGCCGGTCGTGGCCCCATGCCTCGAGGTGTGGGACCGCGTGGTGATCAACGAGGTCTTCTACTACCCGATGGGTCCGGACGCGTTGAACGAGTACATCGAGCTCTACAACGCGGGGTCGTGGGTGGCGTACCTCGACGGGGCGGTGATCACCGACGAGGGGACGGACGGGATGCCGGAGGGGGTCTTCAGGTTCCCGGGCTCGCGCGGTGAGACCAACCTGCCCATCGCGCCCGGGGAGTACGTGCTCATCGCGGTGGATGCCGTGTGGGGCGGCATCGAGCCCGACCTCTCGAACGCCGACTGGGAGTTCTGGCATCCGGGCGACGGCAACGACAACCCGGACGTCCCGAACATCGTGCTCTGCTCGGGCGCGAACGCGGACATGGCGCTCGCCAACGCGGGTGATGGGATCCTCATCGCGACGGGGCAGGACACGACGGCGGCCATCGACTGCTGGACCGTCGTTGACGGCGTGAACTGGGGCTCCGTGCCCGACCCCGTGCCCATCTCCGCGACCGTCTGCAACGATCCCGCGTTCGCGCCGGGATGCCCGCAGGGCAACTGCATCTGCCGCTGCCCCGGCGGCCTCGACAGCAACGTGTCGAGCGCCGCGGACTGGTTCCGCGGCATCCCGACGCCGGACGAGGAGAACATCGTCCAGTTCCCGGTCGTCTGCGGCGCCGTGCCCTGCGGGTCCGCGGGCTGGGGGGTGATCAAAGCGATGTTCAGGTGAGGGGGGGACTCGGCTCCGGTCCCGTGAAGCCCGCCCGGCCGCCCAAGGCCTGGTCTGGGGGACAATGTAGTTGTGCATCCTGCCCTTCGGCCATGGCTCCGGGTGTGGGTGCGCTGTGGCGCCGCTCCTGATGCAGCGTCGTGATGCAGGTTCGCCGCACCGAGGATGCACTGCGGGACCGCGACGAGGACAGGAGGTGATCCCGATGGCACGAACTGCGATCGGTGTCGTGATGGCGGCGATGTCGCTGCTGTGGTCGGCGACGGCGGCGGGGCAGTCCGTGGTGTACTGGACGCCCGCGCATGAGTGGGCGCCTACGGGGCTCTTGGGGTGCATCGCAGCCGGGGACCTTGATGGTGACGGGGATGATGACCTTGCCTCCTTCGAATGGTGCGGGCTGTACTGGAACATGGGATGTCCCGGTCCGCCTGCATGGCAGCTGCAGACGAACGTGTTCCCCGACGCGCGCCCGTTCGGCTGCCACGGAGGCGCGGGCACTCTGGGCGACATTGATGGCGATGGGGATCTCGATCTCATCTACGGCTGCTACGAGTGCTGCAGTCTGCGGGTGTTCTGGAACGTGGGTACCCCACAGGTGCCGGCGTGGCAATACGGGGGCGCGGTTCCTGGGAACCCATACGCCGGACACTATTCGTATGCCCAGCTCGCGGACATTGACGGGGACGGTGACCTTGACATTCTGGTGATGGCCTCATGCGGAGCGGTCGGCGTCTGCGAGAACGACGGAACGCCGGCGGCTCCCTACTGGCTGCCGGTTGTGATGATCCCCGGTGTAGGCGGGTTCGGCAACGGTGCGTTCTCGCTCGCGGACCTCGACGGGGACGGTGACCTGGACATCGTAGGGGGGTCGCCCTTCAGTCGCGTGAAGTGCTGGGAGAACGTTGGGACGCCCCAGGTGTGGAACTACGTGCGCAATGACGCGATGCTGACGGGGGTGACGACCGCGACGGTCGGCGTGTACGGAGTTGCCTTCCCCGACGTTGACTGCGATGGGGACCCCGATCTCGTGATTGTCACACGGACGGATGGCGTCCACCTGTATCTCAACGAGCAGATCACGCCCGTCGGCAGCGGGACATGGGGGACCATCAAGGCTCTGTATCGCTGACGCGGGCGGCCCCGCCTCACATCCGCTTCCGGGGCTCCACCGACTGCGACTCCTTCAAGCTCACGGTTCCGGCCTCGCGCACCGCGCGGCCGCCGGCCCCCGCTTGACCCACCGTTCAGGAGCGGATAGAATCCCCAAGCCCCATCAGTCATGAAGCGACTCCCGGAGCCGCACCGTGATCGTCGGCGTCGGCATTGACATCGTGGACCTCGGCGAGTTCCGGACACGGCTGTCGGAGGCCCTCGTCCGGGAGCTCTTCCTGCCTGACGAGGCGGCCTACGCCTCGTCGCGCGCCCGGCCGTGGGAGAGCTACGCGGCGCGATTCGCGGCGAAGGAAGCGGCCATGAAGGCGCTCGGCGCGGGGCTCTCGCAGGGCGTCGCGTGGACCGACATCGAGGTCGTGAGGGAGGCGACGGGCGAGCTCGGCCTGCGGCTCGCGGGCCGAGCGCTCGACGTCGCGCGTGCGAAGGGCGTCACGCGAAGCTGGGTGTCGGTCGCGCACTCGGCCGCGACGGCGACCGCGGTCGTCGTGCTCGAGGCGTAGCGCGGCGGCGGGGCCGAGCGCGGGCCGCCGGGACGCGGAGGTGCCGCCGGGGCCGCCGCGACATCGGCAGCGGGCATCACGAAGGGAGTTCCCTTGAGCAACATCGGGTCCTACGAGGAGCGCCTGAAGGGCTTCGACTGGAGCATCGCGAGAGAGGTCCTCGGCTGGCGCGACGGCGAGCTCCTCAACATCGGCGCCATCTGCTCCGACCGCGTCTGCGAGCGGGGCCGAGGCGAGAGGCTCGCGCTCATCTGGGAGGGCTTCGGGGGCAAGCGGCGCACCTACACGTTCAACGACCTTCGCGCGCACTCGAACGGCTTCGCGAAGTTCCTCGTGGACCGCGGCGTCGCGCCGGGCGACCGCGTCTGCATCTTCATGGACCGCATCCCGAGCCTCTACTTCTCGTTCCTCGGCGTCCTCAAGATGGGCGGCGTCGCGCAGCCGCTCTTCTCCGCGTTCGGCGACGAGTCCCTCGAGGTCCGTCTCGCGAGCGCGGGCACGCGAGTGATCCTGACCACGCAGAAGCACGTCAAGAAGGTCCGCGCCATCCGGGAGCGGCTGCCGGACCTCGAGCAGGTCATCGTCGTGGAGGGCGACCCGTCGAAGCTCAGGGATGGCGAGGTCTTCTTCGACGTCGAGGCCGCCCCTCGCGTCGAGCGGTTCGAGGCCTTCCGCTCGGAGTCGGAGACCCCGTCGGTGCTGCACTACACCTCCGGCACGACGGGCCAGCCCAAGGGCGCGCAGCACGTGCACGGCTCGATCTGGGGTCAGGCGATCACGACGCACTGGGTGCTCGACCTCCGCGAGGACGACGTCTACTGGTGCACGGCGGACCCGGGCTGGGTCACCGGCACGAGCTACGGCATCATCGGCCCGTGGGCGCTCGGCGTCACGCAGTGCGTGCTCGACTCGGGGTTCACGGCGGCGCGGTGGTACCAGTTCATCCAGAACAACCGCGTCACGGTCTGGTACTCGGCGCCGACCGCCATCCGCTCGCTCATGCGCGAGGGCACGGACATCGTGAAGCGGCACGACCTCTCATCGCTGCGCCATCTCGCGTCGGTCGGCGAGCCGCTCAACGCCGAGGCGGTGGTGTGGAGCGAGCAGGCCTACGGCCTTCCGTTCCACGACACCTTCTGGCAGACCGAGACCGGCTCCATCATGATCTCGAACTACCCGGGCATGAAGATCAAGCCGGGCTCGATGGGGAAGCCCTTCCCGGGCATCACCGCGGCCGTGCTCGACCTCAAGACGCACGAGCCCATCGCGGAGCCGGGGCGCGTCGGCCTCATCGCGTTCCGGCCCGGGTGGCCCTCGATGTTCCGCGCCTACCGCGGGCGCCCCGACCTCTATCGCAGCAAGTTCGCGGGCGCGGCCGGGGACGCGGAGCCGGACGCGCTCCGGACCGACACGGGCCTGTGGTACGTCTCCGGCGACCGCTCGAGCGTGGACGCCGAGGGGTACTACTGGTTCGTGGGCCGCGACGACGACGTCATCAACACCGGCGGCCACCTCGTGGGCCCGTTCGAGGTCGAATCCGCCCTCATCGAGCACGACGCCGTCGCGGAGGCGGCCGCAGTCGGCAAGCCCGACCCGGTGAACATGGAGGTCGTCAAGGCGTTCGTGACGCTGAACCCCGGCGTCGCGGCGTCCGACGACCTCACGCTGGACATCATGAACTTCATCAGGAAGCGGCTCTCGCCGCTCGCGATGCCCCAGGAGATCGCCTACGTCCAGAAGCTGCCGAAGACGCGCTCGGGGAAGATCCTCAGGCGCTACCTCAGGGCGCTCGAGTGGGGCGAGGACCCGGGTGACCTTTCGACGCTGGAGAACGACTGACGCGCGCCGCGCGGACCGAGGAAGGAGCTGGACATGGCGGACATGAGGGACACGGTCCTCGAGTACGTGATCAACGAGTACGTGGACGATGACGACGGTGGGTCGGTGACCTACGACACGCCGCTCATCTCGTCGGGCATCGTGGACAGCTTCTCGATGGTGTCGCTCAAGGTCTTCCTCGAGAAGAAGTACGGCATCCGGCTCCCGGACGAGGAGGCCTCGCCCGAGGCGTTCGACACCGTGAACTCGATCGTCGCGCTGGTCGAGAAGCACCTCGCGAAGTAGGGGGGCGGACATGGCGTATTCGGAGAGGACCCGGTCGCTCTTCGCCGGCGAGATCACCTCGATCAAGGAGAAGGGGCTCTTCAAGGAGAAGCGGTACATCTGCTCGCCCCAGGACGCAGAGATCGACGTGGAGTATCCCGAGGGCGCTCCGCGGAAGCACGTGCTGAACTTCTGCTCCAACAACTACCTCGGGCTCTCGAGCCACCCGGAGGTCGTGAAGGCCGCCCACGAGGGGCTCGACGCGCGCGGCTACGGGATGAGCTCCGTGCGGTTCATCTGCGGCACGCAGGACATCCACCGCGAGCTGCAGGACAGGATGTCGACGTTCCTCGGCATGGAGGACACGATCCTCTTCCCGTCGTGCATGGACGCCAACGCAGGGGTGTTCGAGGCGGTTCTCGGGCAGGAGGACGTCATCATCGCCGACCGCCTCATTCACGCGTCGCTCGTGGACGGCATCCGCCTGTGCTCGGCCGAGTACGACACGTACAAGCACATGAACATGAAGCACCTCAAGGAGAAGCTCGAGCTCCACAGGGACAAGCGCACGAGGATGATCGTCACGGACGGCGTGTTCTCGATGGACGGCGACCTCGCACCGATGGACGAGATCTGCGCGCTCGCGGAGCAGCACGACGCGATGGTCCTCGTGGACGACTCGCACGCCTCGGGGTTCATCGGGAAGACCGGGCGCGGCGTGCACGAGCACTTCGGCGTGATGGACAGGGTGGACATCATCACGACCACGTTCGGCAAGGCGCTCGGCGGGGCGTCCGGCGGCTGCGTGTCGGGCAAGCGGGAGATCGTCGAGCTGTGCCACCAGAAGGCGCGGCCGTTCCTGTTCTCGAACGCGCTCGCGCCGTCCATCGTGAAGGCCTCGATCAAGGTCATCGACCTCATCTCGAAGTCCACCGAGCGGCGCGACCGCCTCGAGGCGAACACGAAGCGGTTCCGCGAGAAAATCACCGCGGCCGGGCTCTTCGTCCGGCCGGGCGAGACGCCCATCGTCCCCGTGATGCTCTACAACGCGAAGCTCGCGAACGACATGGCGCGCGACATGTACGCCGAGGGCATCTACGTGGTCGGGTTCTTCTTCCCGGTCGTGCCGGCCGGCGCGGCGAGGATCCGCGTGCAGCTCTCCGCCGCGCACACGGACGACCAGATCGACCGGTGCGTCGCGGCGTTCCGGAAGGTGGGGGAGAAGTACGGGATCATCGGGCTCGACAAGGACGGCATCATCGCGCAGTACGGGATGTAGGGCTACCCGTACAGCCTCCCCGCCGTGTGCCGGACCGAGAGCCTCTCGAGCATGTCCTTCGTCATGGACGGGAGGTCGAAGGACGGTTCCCAGCCCCACTCGGCGCGCGCGGCGGAGTCGTCGACGGACTCGGGCCACGAGTCGGCGATGGCCTGGCGCTCGTCGGGCCGATACTCGACCCGGAAGCCGGGAACGCGCCTTGCGATCTCGGCGGCCAGCTCGCCCGCGGAGAAGCTCATCGAGCCCACGTTGAAGTCCCCGTGGTGCCGGAGCCTTCCGAAGTCGGCCTCCATGAGGTCCATCGTCGCCTTGAGGCAGTCGGGCATGTACATCATCGGGAGGCGCGTGCTCTCCTTGAGGAAGCACGTGTAGGGCTCGCCCTCGACGGCCTTGTAGAAGATCTCGACCGCGTAGTCCGTCGTGCCCCCGCCCGGGAGCGCCTCGGACGAGATGATGCCGGGGTACCGGAGCCCGCGCGCGTCCACGCCGTACCGCTTGACGTAGTAGTCGCAGAGAAGCTCACCCGCCACCTTCGTCACACCGTACATCGTCACCGGCCGAAGGACCGTCTCCTGCGGCGTGTTCACTCTCGGGCACCCGTCGCCGAACACGGCGATCGAGCTCGGGCAGAGGACCTGGCTCAACTTCAGCTCGCGCGCGAGCTCGAGCGCGTTGAAGAGCCCGGTCATGTTCACGCGCCACGCCCGGAGCGGGTCCTTCTCGCCCGTCGCCGAGAGGACGGCCGCCATGTGCACGATCGCGTCCACGCGGTGCTTCACGCAGACCGCGCGGAGGGCCGCAGCGTCGGTGACGTCGCATGTCTCGAAGGGACCGTCGTGCGTCGCCAGCCTCGCCGCGTCCGTCTTGACGTCGCTCGCGACGACGTTCGGCGCGCCGTAGCGCTTCCTGAGCGCGGTCGTGAGCTCGGTGCCGATCTGGCCCTCCGAGCCGGTCACGAGAATGCGTCTGATGGGCTTCGCGGTCACACTTTCCCCCTGCCCCGTCGCGGGCTCGTTGGTATGGGTTCACAACCCGGCGGTCGACGATATCAGATTTGCGCCCGGGCGGCCACGCGCACTCGTGTGGTAGAATCCCCGGCGCGGCCGAGTGCCCAGGAGGGCGCCATGCACCAGAACAAGTGGGAGAGCCTGCTGGACAAGATCGAGTCGCAGTTCGGGTTCGTCGAGCATCGGGTCGACCGGTTCGACGACCGCCGGCTGACGGTGGAGACGGTCGTGTTCGACGGGGCCGGCGGGCGGATGAAGCTCGAGCGGGCGGTGCGGCCGGTCGTCCTCGACAGGAGAGCGCACTACACGAAGCGCGTCGGGAGCGCGGCATCGGTCGAATACGTCTACTCCGACACCGAGACCTCCGACACCGTGACGTTGTCCGTCTGGGACCGGGCCGCAGGCGACTGGCGCGAGATCGAGCTCTCCGAGCTGGCCGGGTAGCGGCGGCGGCCGTTGCCGTGCGCGGTCGCCTCGCGGCCGGCGCAGATGCGCCTCCGAGAACGACTGTGCAGTAAACCCGCAGGTCCCTTTGCAAACCTCATAGCCGTCCGGCGCTGACCCCTCATCGCTTCTATCTTCACTCACTGGAACGGAACTTGCTTGGTCGCCCACGGAGTGGGTGAACCGGGCTCGCGGCTCTTCGCGCGCACGGCGCCCAGTGGGGAGGACCGCGTTGGAGCCGAAGGGACGTGTTCTCATCATCGATGACGAGCAGTGCATCCGGGACGTCGTGTCCCGGAAGCTCTCGGCCGACGGCTACGCATGCGACCTCGCGTCCGACGCGGAGACGGCGCTGGCCCGCATCACGCAGGTGAGCTACGACTGCCTGCTCTCCGACGTCAACCTCCCCGGGATGAACGGCGTTGAGCTCCTTCGCCGCGTGCGGCTCACGGACCAGGAGGTCGCCGTGATCATGATCACGGGATCTCCCGACGTGGACTGCGCCGTGGAGGCGATGCGCCTCGGGGCCTACGACCATCTCGCCAAGCCCCTCAATCTCGCGAAGCTCTCGCTCACGGTGGACCGCGCTGTTGAGAAGCGCCGGCTCGTCCGCGAGAACCGGGAGTACCAGCTGAATTTGGAGTCGATGGTCGAGGACCGCACGAGCCAGCTGAACGAAGCGAACGATGGCCTCAGACGCCTCTTCATCAGCAGCATCAAGGCGCTGGCGCACGCGCTGGAGGCGAAGGACGAGTACACGCAGGGCCACTCGGAGCGCGTCGCGGAGGAAGCGGTGAGCATCGCGCAGTACCTCAAGCTCCCGCAGACGGACGTCGAGAACATCTGGATCGCGGGGTTCCTTCACGACATCGGCAAGATCGGGATCAAGGAGAGCGTGCTCAACAAGCAGGGCAAGCTCGACGCCGGGGAGTGGGAGATCGTGCAGCAGCATCCCGTCCTGGCCGAGCGGATCCTCGGTCCGATCGACGAGCTTCGCGACGTGATCCAGGTCGTGCGCCACCACCACGAGCGGTTCGACGGCACGGGCTACCCGGACGGTCTCCGCGGGGCCGCGATCCCGCTCGGGGCGCGCATCCTCGCCGTGGCCGACACGTACGACGCGCTGACGTCGCGGCGGCCATACCGCGAGGCGCTCTCCGACGTGGAGACCCTGGACATCGTCGAGGCGGGGGCCGGCACGCAGTTCGACCCGGTGATCGTCCGCGCCTTCTGCAGCTCCCACGGGTGCGCCCGGAGCGCGGCACGCGGGGCCGAGGGCGGGGTCTCTACGCTTTTCTTGCAGGATGCGAAGCCTTCCGTTTCGATGGCCGCACGGCCGGTTCCTGCCAGATCGTCCGATTGACACAACTTATTACCGTACAAAGCGTTAGACCCCTCTTCGCATCACCCGCCCGCTGGCATGAGCCTTGCAGTAGTCACGGCACTGACCCGCAGGGGGACATGGCCCGGAGCGGGTGAAAGGCAAAGGGCGGAGACCGTGGGTGGCATCGTGACCGATCCCGGGGCCCGGCTTGAGATCGCCAGGCTCGAGATCGACCCTCACATCGTCCGACTGATCCCGCGCGAGATGGCGCGGCGGTTCCACCTGGTCGCGGTGGCGCAGGAGAACGACGCGCTGCTCGTGGCGATGGAGGACCCGCTCGACGTCATCGCGACGGACACCGTCGCCGCCAACACCGGCTACGAAATCCGCCCGGCGGCCGCCGATCCCGAGCAGATCCTCGCCGCGATCGAGAAGTACTACGGCGAGGTCCTCGACATCGAGAAGAGCATCCAGAACATCGTCGACGTTGAGGTCCAGGCCTCTACGCAGACCGACGGGGACACGGAGCAGCTCTCGATCGAGCCGAACGACGCCCCCGTCATCAGGCTCGTGAACCTGATCCTGCTCCAGGCGATCGAGGAGGGGGCGAGCGACATCCACATCGAGCCGCGGGAGAAGGACATCGCGGTGCGGCTCCGCGTGGACGGCGTGCTGCGCGAGATCCTCCCGCCGCCGAAGCGGATGCAGTGGGCGATCACCTCGAGGATCAAGATCCTCTCGGGCCTGAACATCGCCGAGCGCAGGCTCCCGCAGGACGGGAGCTGCCGCGTCAAGGTGATGCACCGCGTCGTGGACATCCGCGTGTCGATCATCCCGACGATCTACGGCGAGAAGGTCGTCATGAGGCTCCTGGACAAGTGCAACCTCAAGACGAACCTCGAGGACCTCGGGTTCGACGACGCGTCGCTCGCGCTGATCCAGGAGTGCATCCACCGCCCGCACGGCATGGTGTTGCTCACGGGCCCGACCGGAAGCGGCAAGACGACCACCCTGTACTCGGCGCTGTCCCAGATCAACTCGCCCGGCAAGAACATCATGACGGTGGAGGACCCGGTCGAGTACGAGCTCGCCGGCGTGAACCAGGTGAGGGCGAGACCGGAGATCGGCCTCGACTTCGCGGCGGCGCTGCGGTCGTTCCTGCGTCAGGACCCCGACGTGATCCTGGTGGGCGAGGTCCGCGACTTCGAGACGGCGTCTATCGCCATCAAGGCCGCGCAGACCGGCCACCTGGTCTTCAGCACGCTGCACACCAACGACGCCACGTCGACGGTGGACCGGCTCCTGAACATGGGCATCGAGCCCTATCTCATCTGCTCGTCGCTCAATCTGGTCATCGCGCAGCGTCTCGTGCGGAGGATCTGCGGCAACTGCAAGCGGCCCGTCGAGCTCGACGACGCGGCGGTCGCGAGGTTCCGCCAGTTCCTGCCTGACGCGGGAGACGCGACGTTCTACGAGGGTGAGGGATGCCGCGAGTGCTCGCACACGGGGTACAAGGGGCGGATGGCGGTCTACGAGCTCTTCCCCATGACCCGGACGATCAAGGACCTCATCCTCACGGGAGTCGTTGGATCGGCGATACGCGATCGGGCGATCGCCGACGGCATGAAGTCGCTCATCGCGAACGGCATGGAGAAGGTGCGGGAGGGCCTCACCACGATCGATGAGGTCCTGGCCGTGGCCATGGACGCGTCCTAAGCAGTCCTGATCGGACGAGTGGGGGAACGGGTATGTCGCCGGAGATACTGGAACTGCTCAAGGAGACGGTGGAGCGCAGGGCGTCGGACCTGCACCTCACGCCGGGCGTGCCGCCCCAGGTCAGGATCGACGGCACGCTGCTGGCGACCGACAGGCCCGTCCTGAGCCCCGAGAAGAGCCGCGAGCTCTCGTTCGCGATGCTCGACGAGAAGCGCATCGCGCGGCTGGAGGCGGAGCGAGGGCTCGACACGTCGTTCAGCGTCGAGGGCCTGGGGCGCTTCAGGCTCAACGTGTTCTACCAGAGAGGCACGGTGGCTTCGGCGGTCCGGCATCTCCCGTGGGAGATCCCCACGATGGAGGAGCTGGGCGTGCCGCCGATCATGAAGGAGTTCTGCGAGCGGCTTTCCGGCCTGGTCCTCGTGAGCGGCCCGACGGGCTCGGGCAAGTCGACGACGCTCGCGTCCATGATCAGCCACATCAACGCCATGCAATGCGTGCACATCGTCTCGGTGGAGGACCCGATCGAGTACCTGCACCGCCACAAGTGCTCCATCATCAACCAGCGCGAGATCGGGCGTGACACCGTCTCGTTCGCGGACGCGGTGCGGCAGGTTCTCCGGCAGGACCCCGACGTGATCTGCATCGGCGAGATCCGCGACCTCGAGACCGTCCGGACCGCGCTCACGCTCGCGGAGACGGGCCATCTGGTTCTCACGACGGTCCACACGAGCGAAGCGCCGCAGGCCATCAGCCGCATCCTCGACATCTTCCCGCCGCACGAGCAGCAGGGCGTGCGGACGCAGATCTCGCTCTGCCTCGAGGGCGTCCTGGTGCAGCAGCTGCTGCCCGATGCGTGCGGCACGGGCCGCGTTCTGGCCACGGAGCTCATGGTGGCGACGCCGGCCGTCCGGAACCTCATCCGGGAGAACAACCTCCAGCAGCTCCGTTCGGCGATCGAGACGGGTTCGAAGGAAGGCATGCATAGCCTGAACTCGACGCTCGTGCGACTGGTGAGGAAGAAGAGGATCACCCCCGAGGTGGCGGTAGGCTCCTCGAACGACGTGAAGGGGATCCTCAGAGACCTCGGAAGGCTCGACCTGACGCCTCATCCGGCCGCGCACTCCGCGCGGCGGGCCATGTAGCGTCTTCGACTGAAGAGGAGCGCGATGCCTGAGTTTGCGTACACGGCCAAGTCGCTGAACGGGCGGACCGTAAGCGGCGTCCGTCCGGCCGACTCCGAGATGAGCCTCGTTTCGGTGCTCCGCAAGGAGGGCCTCGTCGTCATCTCCGTGGCGCCCGCGGTGTCGACCGCCAAGGCCAAGACCCGCCGGGGCGGCTCGGTCAAGATCAAGCACCTGGCCATCCTCTGCCGGCAGCTCTCGGCCATGCTCGAGGCCGGTCTCCCCGTGCTCACCTCGATCGACAACATCCGCGAGCAGATCGACAGCGCCACGCTCGCGGCGGTCCTCAAGGAGGTCGGCACCGACATCGAGGCGGGCTCGACGCTCTCCCAGGCGCTCGCCAAGCACCCGAGGGTGTTCTCGGTCCTCTTCACGGCGATGGTCAAGGCCGGCGAGGAGTCGGGCGCGCTTCCGAGCGTGCTCGCGCGGCTCGGCGACTACCTCGAGGCGCGGGACGCTCTGGCCAACAAGATCAAGGCGGCGTCGGCGTACCCGGCGTTCATCGCGGGCTTCTTCGTCATCGCGGTGGCGGGCATCATGCTGTTCCTCATCCCGCAGTTCGAGAAGATCTTCTCGGACTTCGCGCTGGACCTGCCGCCGATCACCAAGTTCCTCATCGGGACGTCGAGGTTCATCGGCAACAACCTGCTGTGGGAGTTCCTCCTCCTGGCGATCGGCGCCTACCTGTTCTGGCGCTGGAAGGGCACGCCCGCTGGGAGACACAAGATCGACGAGCTCATGATCAGGGCCCCGGTCATGGGCAAGCTCGTCCTCAAGGCGTCGGTCGCGCGGTTCAGCCGCACGCTCGGGACGCTCATGCAGAACGGCGTCCCCGTCGTCTCCGCGCTCGAGATCGTCGGGCAGACCTCGGGCAACCTGGTCGTCAAGGAGGCCATCGACAACGTCATGGTCGGCGTGATCAACGGCGCGACCATCTCCGAGAAGCTCGCCGAATCGCCGGTCTTCCCGAAGATGGTCGTGAGCATGGTGGCCGCGGGAGAAGGGTCCGGGAGTCTCCCGCAGATGTTGGACAAGATCTCGGACTTCTACACGAGGGAGGTCGATGCTGCGATAGCCGGACTCACCTCGATGATCGAGCCCGCGCTGATCGTGGGCCTGGGCGGGATCGTGACCGTGGTCGTCCTGGCTATCTACCTGCCCATCTTCCAGATGGCAACAGGGATTCAGTAAGGGGTCAAGACAGGGCCTTCAACGAGAGCAGGGAAGGAGGTGAGAACAATGCTGCGCAGGAATCAGAGGGGCTTCACCCTCGTCGAGCTCATGATCGTCGTCATCATCGTGGGTATCCTGGCCGCCGTGGCTATCCCGATGTATCAGGGTGCCACCGAGCGCGCCAAGGCGTCGGAGGCGGTGGCCGCCCTCGGCACGATCCGGGGCGCCATGCGCGTCTACTTCGCGGAGCACGGCACGTACGTGAACGCGAACTTCACGGACGGCGATCAGGTGACCAACGGCGGTGTCCTGGACGTCAGTGACAACGACCTGTTGGGCCGCTATTTCAGCACCGAGTGCTACACGTTCGATGGCGACGCGACTGCCAACGCGTTCACGATCGAGTGCGACGGCGCCAACAGCACGGCGACGAACGCTGCTGAGGTCGCGGACATCGTTCGTACGATCAACGAAGACGGCGACATCACGAATGGCTAGCCGGCCATGCGCGCGGGGGTGGCGCATGAGCGTCACCCCCGCCGTACGGCGGGAGGAGGAGTGCCGAGGCCAGCACCGCTGTCGCTTCCGAGGGGCGCCTTCGCGAGAAGGCGCGCGGCATTGGTGGGGTAGGGCGAGGTGACGGACATGCACAGACGCAGCAACAGAGGCTTCACGCTCGTCGAGCTCCTGATCGTCGTGATGGTCGTCGGCATCCTGGCGGCGGTGGCCATCCCCATGTATCAGATCGTGCCGGAGCGGTCGCGCGCCACGGAGGCCATGTCGGGGCTCGGCCTCGCGAGGAAGGCGATGCGGGCGCACTACGCCGAGCACGGAACCTACGAGCACGCGTCCTTCACGGACGGAGCGCTCGTGACCGTGGGCGGGGTTCTCGGGGTCACCGACAGCGATCTTCTTGGAAGGTGGTTCAGCGCCGAGTGCTACACCTTCGACGGGGCGCCGGGGGCGAACACGTACACGATCAAGTGCGACGGCGACCACAGCGTTGCGCCGTACGCGGCCGAGGCCGCCCGCATCGTGAGGACGATCAACCAGGACGGCGACCTGCTCGCGGAGTAACGACCCGCGAGCGGCGCACCGGTTCGCCCGTCCTCCGGCGGGGCAGGGGGAGCGGTTCGTTTGCGCAACTGTGAATTCAGGAACATCCTCGGCCTCGACGTGGGCTCGAGGTCGGTCAAGCTGATCGAGCTGGGTCACGCGTCCGGAGGGCTTGAGCTCCGGAGCATCGCGATGGCCGTCGTCGAGGACCGCGGAGCGGGCCCGTGCTACGCGGAGGCCGTGGAGAGCGTCCTCGAGACGGCCGGCGTGTCCACCAAGCGCGTCGCGACGGCCGTCAGCGGTCAGCACGTGGCGGTGCGCGGGTTCCAGTTCCCGAAGCTCGCTCCGAACGAGCTCGACGGCGCCGTCTGGTACGAGGGAAGCCAGGTCATCCCGTTCGACATCAAGGACGCCTACGTCGACTACTCGATCGTGCGATCGGCAGCCTCCGAGGCGGCGGGGAGGACCGACGTGGTCTTCGTGGCCGCGACGCGGGCCCAGGTTGACGAGCGGCTCAGGCTGCTCAAGGGGTGCGGGCTCGAGCCGCGCCGCGTCACCGTGGACGCTCTGGCGCTTCTGGACGCCGCGCTCTCCGAGCCCGGCGTCCCGGAGACGGTCGCCGTCCTCGACGTCGGCGCGACGACCTCGAGCATCGGGATCGCGCGGGCGGGGACGCTGCCGGTCGTGCGCGACATCGACGTCGCGGGAAACGCGTACACGCAGGCCGTGGCGCAGGCGCTCGGCGTGTCGTTCGCGGAGGCGGAGCGCGCGAAGGTCGTGGAGTCCGCGAGGAACCCCATGGTCATCTACGCCATCGAGGGCGTGACGAAACAGCTTGCCGGCGAGATCTCGAGATCGCTCGCGTACTACCAGACCAGGGACCACGGCACGCAGGTTGACGCGATCTTCCTCTGCGGCGGGTGCTCGCAGCTTCCGGGGCTTGCCGAGGCCATCGCGGAGGAGACCGGCACGACGGTGCGTCACTGGAACGCGCTCGAGCGCGTCCGGATCGACGAGCACCGGTTCGACCGGACGGCCGTGAACGAGCTTGCGCCGTTCGCCTCGCTCGCGGCGGCGCTGGCGGCCAAGAACGACGTGAGCTGACGGGGCGGTGGAATGTACGACGTCAACCTGATCAGAAAGCGCATCGTACCCGAGCGGCAGAAGAAGGTGATCTTCTCCGTGGTCTCCTTCTCCGTCCTCGTGTACGTGCTGACGTTCCTGGGCGTCGCCTGCTTCTCGTTCGTCAACTTCAGGATGATCGACGTGTACGCAAGCGAGATCGACGGACTTCAGGACAACCTCGCGGCGCTCTATCCCGGCACGCCGACCCGCGACGAGCTCTCGACGATGCTGAGCCGCGTCCGACCGGACCTTCGGGAGATCGAGGGGTTGCTCGACAAGCGCCCGGCGGTGTCGGTGCTGTGGGAGGGCATCGTCCGCTGTCTTCCCGAGGGTGTCTGGCTGGAGAGCGTGCGCGTCACGACGGCGGCGCAGCAGTCAGACGGCGCGAAGAAGCGGGGCAAGGGCGAGGCCAAGGCGGGCGGCATCGTGATCAGGGGGTACGCCGTGGCCAGCCAGGCGGGGCGCGGTTCGACGATGATCAGCGAGTTCACCATGCAGCTCGAGGCCGACCCGGCGTTCAAGGACCGCCTGACCAACGTGAAGTCCGCGGAGAAGGGGATCGAGCGTGCGGGCGGTTCGAGCGTCGTGGGCTTCGAGGTCACGGGCGACTTCAAGCGTTGAGGAGTTCGGTCGCCGCGCGCCGGCTTGGAGCGGCGGGCGGTCGGACGGATGGACAGAAGGACCTGTCCACAGGGGACGGATGGCACTCCAGCACGCCACGCACGACGTCGGGGGGGCGACGCACGAGACGGCGTCGCCTGGGGAGAAGACCGCCGGCGCTGCCGCGCCCGCAGGGACGGGCGGCCCGAAGGGCCGCGTCCTGCGGACGCTGTGCGCCGCGTTCCGTCCTCACTCGCGGGCGGGACGCTCGATGTGGAGGACGGTGGCCGTTGCGGCCCTGACGTACATTGTCGCGATCAACCTCTCCTACTTCCTCGTCCTCAAGCCGGTCTGGTCGCGCCTGAACACGCTCGTGGAGAAGAAGGGCGTCATCCAGGACTTCCTGGTCGTGAGGGAGTCGGCGGCGGCGGTGTCGCGCTTCAAGGACGGCCTCATGCGCGGCGACCAGCGGATGACCGTCGTGGCCGAGTTCGAGGACCTCGCGCAGGAGGCGGGACTGCGGATGACCGGCGAACCGGGGCTCCTGCAGCCGAGGGAGATCTCGAAGAGGATCATGGAGTATCCGGTGGAGATCGACCTCCGAGGGACATACCACGACGTGGGCCGCTTCCTGAGCCTGCTCGCCGCTTCGCCGCGGTGCCCGAGCGTGAGCGACGTCGAGGTGACGGCCCGCGAGGGCGGATCGGGGCAGTGCGACGTGCGGCTGCGGATCGGCGTCGCGGCGTGGGTGGACTAGCGAAGTCGGCGCGCGCCCGGCACCGGGCCGGAGAGAGCGCAGGCATGACCAACACGGCAGGCGACAGGAAGAAGCTGCTCATCGTCGCGGGGCTGGCCGCCGCCCTCATCGCGGTCGTCGTGCTGCGCGTGCTCCCCGGCGGCGCGAAGCCCGGCAGCACGGCCTCGGCGTCGCCCATCCCCAGCATCCTCGAACCGCGCCCTGCCAGCGAGCTGGACGCGGATCCGAAGCACCTTCAGGCCGTGGCCAAGGTGGCCAAGGCAAGAGCCGGCGAGCCCTACGCAGGCGACGACCTGAGGGACCCGATGGTCCCGCTCGCGGGCGCCCGCACGGCGAGGAGCCGCGACGAGGAGCGGCCGCCGGAGCCGGCGCCCGTGACGCTGCCTCCGATGTCGCTGTACGGCATCGTGTGGGATCCCGTGACCCCCGTGGCGCTCATCGACGGCGACGGAGTGCACGTCGGCGACACCGTGAAGGGGGCGAAGGTCGTGTCGATCGACAGGAACCGTGTCGTGCTCTCGTACAGGTCGAGGCAGTTCGTCTTGACCGTTGAGTGAGGAGGCTCATCATGTTCGCTGTCAACCGCGCCATGGGTTGGAAGGTCGGCGCGGTCGCGTTCCTCACGGCGCTTCTGCTTCTCGCCGTCGCTCCAGCGGCGCAGGCCCAGGAGACCGTGACGGGGGCGACCGACGACGGGTCGAGGGTTCGAGGTCAGAGGATCTCGCTCAACCTCCAGGACGTGACCCTGGGCAACGTGCTCAAGGTCATGACGCAGAAGTCCGGCATCAACTTCCTGATCGGGTCCGATCTCGTCGGGAGGAGCATCAACGTCTATCTCGAGGACGTCCTCGTCGAGGACGCGCTCGCGGCCATCATGCGCGCGAACGGCCTGTGGTACACGCGCCTCAAGGGAACGAACATCTACGTGATCATGGAGGCGCCCGACGGACCGCCGGTCGCGACGGTCACCGAGGTGCTCCACGCCAACTACGCGAGCGCGGGCGAGCTCGAGCCGACCGTGAAGGCGATCCTGACGAGCGCGGGCAGCATCGTCGTGGACAAGCGGACGAACTCGCTCGTCGTGTCCGACATCCCCGAGAACATGCCCACGCTGCAGTCGCTCGTGAAGGAGCTCGACGCTCCGACGGGCCAGGTCCTCATCGAGGCGAGGGTCGTGGAGTTCTCCGAGGACGCCTCGTCGCGCCTCGGCATCTCGTGGGAGTACGGCGACTTCGAGAGCGGGAGCGGGGGCGGGGGGGGCGCGGTCTCCTACGGGACCACGTTCAACAACAGCACGGCGGACGAGGGCATCCTGAGCCTCTCGATCGGCAAGTGGGCTTCGTTCCTTGAGTTGCAGGACCTGTCGGCGGCCATCTCCGCCATGCAGAAGGAAGGCCTCGCCGAGGTCCTCGCCGAGCCGCGCGTGCTCACGGTGGACAACAAGGAAGCGGTCATCGAAATCACCCAGCGCATGGCGCTCGCGAAGAAGGTCACGTACCGCGAGGGCGGCCAGGAGTCGACCGTCGAGCCGATCTTCGGCGACGTCGGCGTGACCCTCAAAGTGACGCCCAACATCAACAACGACCAGTTCGTCACCATGACCATCGAGCCGACGGTGAGCTCGGCGCAGCGGTCGTCCTTCTTCCCGAACGAGGCCGTGGACACGAGGCAGCGCACGGCAAGGACGACCGTGATGGTCAAGGACGCGCAGACGGTCGTGATCGGCGGGCTTCTCAGGAAGGACGTCGTGAGGACGGACTTCAAGGTGCCGCTCCTCGGGGACATCCCGATCCTCGGGCACCTCTTCCGCAAGAGCGAGGACTCTGAGACGAGGACCGAGGTCGTGGTGTTCCTCACGCCGCGGATCCTCGACGCCGACGCGCTCCAGAGGATGAGTCAGCAGCAGCAGCAGCGCATGATCGAGAGGTTCGGGGAGTGACCGTGGTCGCGGCGGCCCTCTTCATCATCGGCTGCATCTTCGGGAGCTTCCTGAACGTCGTGGCATACCGGGCGCCGCGCGGGCGGTCGATCGTGCATCCACCGTCGGCCTGTCCCGCCTGCGGCGCCCGCGTCCGTCCCTGGGACAACGTGCCGGTCCTGAGCTTCCTCCTCCTGCGCGGGCGGTGCAGGGACTGCGGGGCGCGGATCTCGCCGCGCTACCCCGTGGTGGAGCTCCTGGGCGGCGCCGTGCCGCTCCTTCTGTGGCTACGCTACGGGGCGGGGGCGGAGCTGGCGATCCTGTGGCCGCTCTCGTACGTGCTCATCGTGCTCTCCGTCATCGACCTCGACTCCCGGATCCTGCCTGACAGGGTGACGCTTCCCGGCATCGCCGTCGGACTCATCGTCTCGCCGCTCCTCGGCATGACGACCTTCGTCGAGTCGCTCATCGGGGCGGTGGTGGGTGGCGGGGCGCTCCTCCTCGTCGCTCTCCTGGGCGACGCCGTGTTCCGGAAGGAGAGCATGGGCGGCGGCGACATCAAGCTCGCCGCCATGCTGGGGGCGTTCCTCGGCTGGAAGCTGTGCCTGGTCCTGCTCTTCGTGGCCTTCTTTGCGGGAGCCGTGGTGGGCGTGGCGACGATCGCGGTCAGGGGAAGGCAGTGGGATCGGACCGTTCCCTTCGGTCCGTTCATCGCCTTCGGCGCATTCAGCGCCTCGCTCTGGGGCGACGCGCTCCTCAGGTGGTACCTGTCGATCTTCCGCTAGAGGGTGAACCGGTCCGATGGTGGGTGAGGGCCCGCAGGTCCAGCGATGGACCCGCGGGCCCCCCGGCGTCATGCGCCGATGAGCGTCGTGATGGAGATGCTGTCGCGCGGGGCGGCGAGCGGCCACCGCATCTTGACCTCGACGACCTTGGCTTTCACGGAGTCCCCGGGGCTCGGCCACGCGACGGGGATGACGCTCCACGTGAGGGAGCCGA
The DNA here is from genome assembly GCA_016867725.1 of Candidatus Effluviviaceae Genus I sp. Classification (NCBI taxonomy): domain Bacteria; phylum Candidatus Effluviviacota; family Candidatus Effluviviaceae; species Candidatus Effluviviaceae Genus I sp. Next base: position 11,915 of record VGIX01000021.1, on the reverse strand, counting down.
GCACGTCGTTGGCGGCATCCTCGTCGCCGCGCGTGTTCAGGACGATCGACGGGTTCGCCGGATGCGTCCCGGACCCCAGGTTCACGCTCGAGACGTCGGCGTCGCTCCCGAGCGCCCCGTACCCGGCCCTCAGGAGCTGCTCCACCTTCCGCTCGACCAGGCCGATGGCCATGCGCTTCTCGCCCCGGTGCGCCGCGAGCATCCTGCCCGACACGAGCGTGTTGAACATCGGCACGACGAGCATGGCGAGGATGAACGCCGAGACGAGGATCTCGACCATCGTCGCGCCTCTCGCCGAGCGAAGCGCGCGGCGGCGCGCCCGCGCCCCTGTCCGCGTGTGTGCCCTTGCCATCCCGATGCCTCCCGTTCGCATGGCGGTCAGTTCCTGCAGGACACCGATGACGACATGAGCGTCATCTGGTCGTCGCTCGTGTTGTCCGGGGTCCCGCGGTCGTCCACGAGCGTGATGTCGATGTTGACCGTCCTCCCGTCCGACGTGAACCCGACGGAAGACACGTTCGGCACGACGACGTCCCCGTTCGCGTCGAGGAGCGAGCAGCCTCCCCGGTAGTAGACCGCGCCGAGGGACTCGCCGCCCGCGGTCTCGTAGTACACGTTGAGGGAGTCGCCGTCCCCGGCGACGATGACCGACGACGCCTCGCGGATGCTGCGGGTGACGACGTCCATGGCCAGCGACGCCTCGCGCTGGATGTGCGCGAGGCCGGCCGTTCCCTGCCACGACCGCAGCGTCCCCACGTACGTCGCGATGCCGGCGCCGATCACGGTGGCGGTGACGGCGATCATCGCGATCATCTCCACGATGCTGAAGCCCGCCTGCGCGCGCGCCGGGTCCGGCTGTCGCCTACGCATTGGTCACCTCCCGCCACGCGAGCCTGTAGTACTTGCCGGTGAGGAAGTAGCCCGGCGGCTGGATCACGTTGAACCTGGGATCGTAGCGGTAGTTCTTCGCGTACCCGGTGCTGATGACAACCTGGCCGTTTCTTATCGTGCCCGTCCCGACCGCGCCGCGGAACTTCTGGATGATGCCGCCGTGGACCGTGAGAGTGCCGCGGGGCGACCCGGACCTGTGGTTCTGCGCCTGGAACGACGTGTTGAGCGCCATCATATGGGCGTGGATGGTGCAGTCCGTCCGGTTCGGGGTGTTGTCGGCGACGATGATGTTCCTCTCGGAGATGAGACCCAGGAGGTCGTCGCACCCCGGGAGCGGTCCGTCGGCGTTGCTGTCCCGGTACCGGACGTCGTCTGTGATGTACATGTCCAGCGAGGACCCGATCGTCAGGCTCCCGTCGAGGATCCCCATCACCCGTGTCTGGCCGGTGACGAACACGACACCGTTGATCGTGGAGAGCTGCACGTCCGTCCACGTGCTGCCCCCGATCGGGCGATAGCTCAGGTACCCGTACATCCGCGAGCCGCCGTTGAGCCGCGAGAGCTCGATCTCCGTGTTGCCGGTGATCGGGAGCCCCCCGACCGCCGCCAGTGTGCGGAGGTCATCGAGGCAGTCGGGAAGGTCGATCGAGGTCGTGCCGAGCTCGTATCCGCTGCCGAACACGGGAACGTCGTGGGGCGGGTTGCTCGCGGCCGCCGATTCCACGTGGTTGTAGTAATCGTTGTTGTAGAACATGAAGCTCGGGTTGTGCGCGGGGTCGGGGTCATCCGGGCCGCCGTACGCGCTCGAGACCCGGCCCATGAACGTCGGGTTGCCCCAGAGGTGCAGCCGTCCGTTCGTGTGGAGGGCGCCGTTGAGCATGTCGTGCGAGCAGAACCAGACGGGCGTCGTCGAGCCCGGCAGGCGCTCGTCCTCCGTGAAGTAGATGAACTGCGCGTACGACTGCGTCATGACGTCGCACTCGACGACCCTTGTCTTGTCGCCGGCGCTGGCCGACGAGCGGATCGTGAAGTACTTCCTCAACCGCGCGGGGTTGTCGGGGTCGGGGAGGACCGATACGGCGTACGTCCCGCACGCGAGCGTGTCGGGGCCCGCCCCGAGAGGCTGGAACTCCGAGGTGTGCGTCGGCGGGTCCGGCTGAGCCTCGAGCCAGCTGTAGGCCCGGGCGAGGCCCGCCTCGGCAAGGTAGAGCGCCTGCGAGCGGCGGGCGGCGTGCGTGGCCAGCCCCGCGTCCGGAGCCCCGAACTCGAAGACCGAGGCGACGGTGATCAGCATGATGATGGCCAGCAGCATCACCACCACAAGTGTCGATCCCGAATCGCCCCTGATGAGGGTTCGAATGGTGGTTCTCATGGCAGCCTCCTCCCGGGTATCTGAGCGCACGCTGTCAGAGCGGCGTCCCGACATGTGGCCTGCCGGCCTTGCGGTACGCTCGGGAGCGCTCTTTCTCTCCAGGCTGCACAGACTGTGCCACGTCTCAAGTGTTACGGCTTCGAGGGGACCGGCTAATCTATTATGGGAATGTACGTTAGGCGAGTGCAGTCATGTTTCTCGGCAGGATGTGTGCCATGTCAAGAAAAAGACCCGCTCCCTGGGGAGCGGGCCCTCGCACCTGAGGCTGTCCGGGCAAGCCGAGGCCTACCAGCCCGATCTCTCGGGATAGGCAGCGATGACCATGCCCTCGGCGCGCTCGTCGCCGACGTTCTCGAGGCGGTAGCCGCGGTCGAACTTGAACTGCACCGTGTCGCCCTCGCGGATGACGACGCTCTGATCCTCGATGGTGGCGCGGATCATCCCGGACATGCAGAGGACCACGACCTCTCCCATGCCGGGGGGGCGGTTGATCGTCTCGCCGACGTTGATGAACCCGTAGGCGACGTGCATCGTGCTCCACGGCGCGCCGCCCGTCACGGTCTCCCCAACGACAACGTGGCCGTCCGTGCCGCAGCGGTACTCCTTCGGCCGCGCGTCCCGCCGCGTGAGCTTGACGCGCGTCGGCTCGGACTCCTCGACGAAGTACGCGGGCCGCTCGCCGAGGGCCGCGGCGATCTTCTGAAGGCAGCCGATGGTCGGAGACGTGCTGCCGCGCTCGATCTCGGAGATGTGCGTCGCCGACATGCCGGACTTCACGGCAACGTCCTTCAGCGTCATGTTGTGACGAAAGCGGGCGAGTCGCAGCCTGCGCCCCACCTCTTGCTTCGATGGCATCGTCGCCGTCCTCTCTGCCGCATCAGACCGGGATGAGCACAGGCGCTGCCATGATCCAGAGGCTCTCGGCCTCCTCGTCGCCCACGACCTCGGCAGCAAACCCGTCGTCCATCCTGGTCTGCAGTGTGTCGCCTTCCCGCAGCGTCCAGCTCTGATCGCAAACGGTAACCCTGATCGCGCCCCTGACGCAGAGAACCACGATCTCCCCGATGCGTGGCTCGGCGTCGCCGCTCTCACCGGGGGGACCGACCCTTCGCATGACCTGAACGTATCCGCCCCGGATGCCTGCGGTGACGAACTCGATCGGCGTCGGCGCTCCGCCCACCGTGCGCGTCACGAAGCTGCAGCGGGACGCCGCGGGAGTGAACTTCACGGGCTCGATGATGTCCTCTCGGACGAAGTGGGACGGGTTCTCGCCGAGCGCCGCGGCAATGCGCTGGAGCGCACCGATGGTGGGAGAGGTCTTGCCCCTCTCGACCTCGGAGATGTGCGTGGCCGACATGCCGCACCGGGTCGCCACCTGCTTGAGCGTGAGGTTCTTCTCGAAGCGGGCCACCCTGAGCCGTCTTCCCAGTTCCTCTTTCGTCGGCATCTGAGATCCGAGCCCCCTCTTCGCGTTGCCGGTCTTCCGCCGCCATCTGGATGCCTGCGGGCGCCGGGCCGCGAGCTAGCATGTGCGAAACGGCGCTTCATGTGACATGCGCTCTCTGTCAGCGCCAGTGCCGGTAATCTAGCGCAATACAGGATTCCGGTCAAGAGGCTTGTGTGACCGTAATCGGGGAGCCGGCGGAACGCCACCGGCATGCCTGTGGCCGTGGCCCGTCCGCCAGGCGAACCTTGACACCGCACGCAGAGCGCTGATAGCCTCCTGTGTCGGCCCGGTTTTGCCCCGGCGGCACGCGTCCCTGTTGACGCAGCGATGGCGGTTCCCTCCCAGGGAGGCACACGTGATCAGCGATCTCCAGGACGTCTTCTCGGTCAACGCCAAGGGCATGCAGAAGTCCGTGATCCGGGAGCTCCTCAAGCTCACGCTCAGGCCCGAGATCATCTCCTTCGCCGGGGGTCTGCCGGACCCGAAGGCGTTCCCCACCGACGAGGTGGCAGGCATCACCGCGGACGTCCTCCGGCGAGATGGCGCGAGCGTGCTCCAGTACGGGCCGACCGAGGGTGACCCGCGCCTCAAGGCGCAGATCATCGCCCACCACGAGCAGCAGGACAGGATCACGCTCAAGCAGGAGAACGTGCTCATCACGGTGGGGTCCCAGCAGGGTCTCGACCTCGTGGCCAGGATCTTCGTCGACATCGGCGATGTCGTCATCGTGGGGCTGCCGTCGTACGTCGGTGGGCTTCAGGCGTTCTCCGGGTACGGCGCGCGCATGGTCGGCGTGCCGCTTGACGACCACGGCACGCGCGTGGATCTGGTCGAGCGCGAGCTCGAGAAGCTCCGCAAGATGGGGAAGAAGCCGAAGTTCATCTACGAGGTCCCCGACTTCCAGAACCCGGCCGGCATCACGATGACGGAGGACCGCCGGCTCAAGCTCCTGGACCTCGCCAAGCGCTACGACGTCCTCATCCTCGAGGACAGCCCGTACCGGGAGCTGCGCTACGAAGGCGAGCCCGTGAAGCCGATCTTCAAGCTCGACGGCAACGGGCAGGTCATCGGCCTGTACACGTTCTCGAAGATCCTCTTCCCCGGCATGAGGCTCGGATGGGTCATCGCGGACGAGGCGATCATCCAGAAGCTCGTCACGGCGATGCAGGCCGCGGACCTGTGCCCTCCGTCGTTCAACCAGGCCATCATCGCCGAGTTCGCGGCGAGAGGGCTGCTCGACAAGAACATCGAGAGGGTCAAGGCGATCTACCGGGAGAAGCGGCAGATCATGCTGAAGGCCCTCGAGGACCACATGCCCGACATCCCCGGCCTGCGGTGGACGAAGCCGGACGGCGGGCTCTTCCTCTGGGTCACGCTGCCCGACCACATGGACGCCGACGAGATGTTCTACGAGGCCGTCGAGCAGAACGTCGCGTACGTCGTTGGCTCGGCCTTCCACAGCGACGGCGGCGGACGGAACGCGATGCGCCTCAACTTCTCCTATCCCACGAAGGAGGAGATCGTCGAGGGCGTGAAGCGGTTGGGCAAGGTCATCGAGAGCTACGATCGCGTGAAGGCGAGGGCGCGGCAGCAGATCGCGTCGCCCTGACGCGACTCGTTCGCAGCCACACGCGGAGCGCAGAGGGCGAGGCGGAGGATGTCCTCCGCCTCGCTCGCGGTGTGGGGTGGGGCGCGCCGACGGTCCGTGCGCCGGCCGCCTCTCCCGGGGCCGGGCGTTTGTGGTATCATCTGCCAACTCGCGCGGGGGCGGGAGGCCCAAGGAGAAGCGCTTGGCTGCCGGCGAGAGAGTGCTCGCCATCAACCCGGGCGGCATGACGACGAAGATCGCCGTCTTCGAGGGCGATAAGCGCGTGCTGGACGCGAGCGTCGAGCACACCCGCGAGGAGCTGGCGCGCTTCGAGTCCATCCCCGCGCAGCTGGACCACCGGCGCGCGGCCGTCGAGACGGCGCTCTCCGAACGCGGGCAGATCGGCAGGCCCTTCGACGCCGTCGTCGGCCGCGGGGGGCTGCTCCGCTCCATCCCGAGCGGCACGTACGTCGTGAACGAGGCGATGCTCGAGGACGCGCGGATGGGCTACGCCGGACAGCACGCCTCGAACCTGGGGCCGCTTCTCGCCGACGCTCTTGCGAAGCGACTCGGCGGCCGCGCGCTCGTCGTGGACCCCGTGAGCGTGGACGAGTTTGAGCCGCTGGCGCGCTACTCGGGCCTTCACGGGATCGAGCGCAAGAGCCTCGGGCACGCGCTCAACACGAAGGCGACCGCCAAGAAGGCGGCGCGGCGGCTCGGCAGGCCGCTCGACGCGCTCAACCTCATCGTCGCGCACCTCGGAAGCGGCATCTCCATCACCCCGCTCCGCCGCGGGCGGATGGTGGACGTGAACAACGCCGCGTCCGGCGGGCCGTTCTCCCCCGAGCGCACCGGAGGGCTCCCGCTCATCGAGATGCTGGACTACATGGCGGCGAACGGGGTGTCGCTCGAGCGGATGAAGCGGGTGATCACGCGGGAGGGCGGCCTTCTCTCGTATCTCGGGACCAACGACTTCAAGGACGTGGCGCGCCGGATCGACGAGGGAGACGCGAAGGCGCGCGAGGTCGTCGAGGCGATGGCGTACCAGATCGCCAAGGAGATCGGCGCGATGTCCGCGGCGCTGTCGGGCGAGGTGGATTCGATCGTGCTCACCGGCGCGATGGCGCACTCGCCGCTTCTCGTGGGACTCGTGACGGACCGCGTCTCGTTCATCGCGGGCGTCATGGTGCTGCCCGGCGAGAACGAACTCGAGAGCCTGGCGGCGGGGGCGCTCGAGGTGCTGCGGGGTGTCGAGAGGCCGAGGACATACCCGGCGGGTTAGCGCATCCCGAAAGGAGCGGTCATGGCGAAGCGGGCCGGCGGAAGGTCGAAGAGCGGAGCGGGCGGGCGGCCGCGGGGAAGGGCCGCGAAGCCGCGCGGGCAGGCGAAGCCCCCGTGCGACGCGCCGCGCGTTCCGCCGAGGAGCTTCGAGGAGCTCATGGAGCGCGCGCTCAGGTGCGCGAGGGAGCAGGGCCCCTCGGTGATGGGCGTGGCCGGCGCCGAGGACGCGTGCGCGCTTGCGGCCGCGCACGATGCGTGGAAGCTCGGGCTCGTCGAGCCGGTGCTCGTCGGCGACCCGGACGCGGTCGCGCGGGCGGCGAGGGGCGAGGGCGTCGACATCTCGCGGTGGCGCGTGGTGAAGGCGGCCGACCCCGTCGCGTCGTGCCGGGCCGCGGTCGAGCTCGCGCGGAAGGGCGAGGTGAGCATGCTCATGAAGGGCAAGGTCCAGACGGCCGACCTCATGCGGGCCGCGCTCGACCGCGAGACCGGCATCCGCGCCGGGAGCCTCATGAGCCACATCGCGATGCTGAGCACACCGGAGTTCGGCCGCATCCTCTGCATGTCGGACGGCGGCATCGTGCCCGCGCCGACGCTCGAGCAGAAGGCCGGCATCATCCAGAACTCCGTCGGCGCGATGCGCAAACTCGGGTGGGACTGCCCGAAGGTGGCCGTCGTGTGCGCGTTCGAGCTCGTGAACCCGAAGCTCCAGGCGACGGTGGACGCTGCCGCGCTGGCCAAGATGAACGAGCGCGGACAGATCACGGGCTGCACCGTGGACGGGCCGCTCGGATTCGACAACGCCATCAGCGAGCAGGCGGCCGCGAGCAAGGGCGTCGTAGGCGCCGTCGCGGGCAAGGCGGAGCTCGTCATCTTCTCGGACATCGACGTCGGGAACGTCTTCTACAAGGCGCTCGCCTTCATGACCGGCGGGTCCGAGCACGCGGGGGTCCTGGTCGGGGCGAAGGTGCCCATCGTGATGGCATCGCGCTCCGACGGGGCGGAGATCAAGAGGAACTCGATCGCCGCGGGCGTCGTGATCGCCCACGCGGCCGACGCATGATCGCGAGTTCCGCGAGAGTGGCGGAACCTGGTAGACGCGCCGGACTTAGGATCCGGTAGGGAAAGCCTGTGGGGGTTCGAATCCCCCCTCTCGCACCAGCGACAGGCATCCGAAGCCCGGTGCGCGGCCGGGTCCGGCAGCCCGGGGCCCTGTGCGCAGGCGCCTTTCGGGCATGGTTCATGCAAACCTGAAGGAGACGCTTCTTGCTCGTTCGCGTGGAAGAGGCAGGCGGCTGGAAGAGGAAGCTCCGCGTGGGAGTCCCCGAGGCCGCCGTCGAGAAGAAGTTCGAGGAGCTGCTCGAGGAGCTGACCGGGCGCGTCGAGATGCCCGGGTTTCGCAAGGGCAAGGTGCCGCGCGACCTCCTGGTCCAGCGCTACGGTCAGGCGCTCCGCGCCGACGCCATCGAGGCGCTCATGGCGGGAGCGTACATCGAGGCGGTGAAGGAGGCGGGACTTCGGCCCATCTGCGATCCCGCCGTGCAGGACCTCGAGGCCATCCCGACGGACGGGAAGTACCACTTCACCGCGACGGTCGAGGTGCGGCCCGAGATCGAGCTTAGGGACTACGAGGGGCTCGAGTTCACCGAGCACGTTCCCATCGTCACGAACGTGGACGTCGAGCGGGCGATCGAGTCGCTCAGGGAGCAGCAGGCGGAGCTTGCGTCGGTGGCGCGGCCGTCCGTGCCGGGCGACTACGTCATCATCGACTACGAGCGCCTCGGCGACGGCGGCACGCCGGTTCCGGACTCGAAGTCCGTTGATTATCCGTGCGAGGTGGGCAAGGGGTACATACCTCCCGAGCTCGACGAGGCGCTCGCGGGCGTCTCGGCGGGCGACGAGAAGACGGTGACGCTGACGTTCCCGGCCGATCACCGCGTCGCCGACGTGGCCGGGAAGAGCGTGCCCTTCGCCGTGAAGGTCAAGGAGATCCGCGAGAAGCGGCTGCCTCCCGTGGACGACGCGTTCGCGCGCGCCGTGGCGGGCGGCGAGACCGTGCTCGACCTCAGGGTGCGCGTGCGGAACTCCCTCGAGGCCCAGGCCCGCGCCTTCGCGCGCGGCCGGCTCGAGGAGGAGATCATCGGCGCCATCATCGCGCGGAACCCCTTCGAGCTTCCGGAGTGCCTCGTGGAGGAGCGGCTGGCGGAGATGCACCGGCGGGCCTGCGAGGGACGGGGCGACGAGGAGAAGCCGAAGGAGGACGAGTTCCGGCAGACCTACCGGCCGGTCGTGGAGCACCAGCTCAAGGCGAGCCTGCTCCTCGGGACGATCGCTGAGAAGCACGGGATCAAGGTCGAACCGGGCGACGTCGAGAAGCGCGTCGGCGCGCTCGCCGCGCGCCAGGGCAAGGATCCGGCGCAGCTCATGAGCGACCTCAAGGACACCGAGGCGCTCTCGAAGATCGAGGACGAGCTCTGGCTTGAGAAGGTGCACGATCACATTGTCGCCATCTCGAAGGTCACGACCGAGCTCGTGGACCTTGCCAAGCTGAGGGAAGCCGCTGCGCAGGGCGCCGCCGAGGCCTCAGCGCCGCCGGACGCGAGAGACTGACGCAACCGGAGAGAGGAACCCCATGGGACTTACGCCCTTCGTCATCGAGCAGACGCGGTACGGCGAGCGCTCGTACGACATCTTCTCGCGGCTGCTCCGCGACAACATCGTCTTCGTCGGCATGCCCATCGACGATCGCATCGCGAACACGGTCATCGCGCAGCTCCTGTTCCTCGACGCGCAGGACCCGGACCGCGACATCTACCTCTACATCAACAGCCCCGGCGGCTACGTCGCGTCCGGGCTCGCGATCTACGACACGATGCAGTACATCCGCGCCAACGTGCACACGGTCTGCATGGGGCAGGCCGCGAGCATGGCGGCCGTGCTGCTCGCCGCGGGGACGAAGGGCAAGCGCTCCGCGCTGCCGCACGCGCGGGTCATGATCCACCAGCCGGCGGGCGGCACCGAGGGGCAGGCGACCGACCTCGAGATCTACGCGAAGGAGATCGTCTACATGCGCGAGCGCCTCGTGGACATCCTCGCCGCGCACACGGGCCAGGACGCCGAGCGCATCCGCCGCGACTCCGACAGGAACTTCTTCATGTCGGCCGAGGAGGCGAAGGAGTACGGGATCATCGACCAGGTGATCACGCGCAAGCTCGAGATCGTGAAGAAGTAGCGGTCTTGCGGCCCGCGCCGCGGGCGGTTATCTTGACAGCGCGACACCGCGCGATCGTCACGGGCCTCGGCCCAGGAGCGTCCATGCTTCGCATCCAGCACGACGATGAGATCATCGAGTTCAGCGACAAGCTCCCGATCGTGCCGCTGAGAGACCTCGTGCTCTATCCGAGCATGGTCATCCCGCTGCTCGTCGGCCGGCAGCGGTCGGTGGCGGCGCTCGAAGAGGTCATGCACACCGACAAGATCATGTTCGTCGTCACGCAACGCGAGGTCGAGACGGCGGACCCCGACCCCGACGAGCTGTACCGCGTCGGGACGGTCGTGCGCGTGCTCCAGCTCCTCCGGCTTCCCGACGGCACCATGAAGGTCCTCGTGGAGGGGCTGACCCGGGCGATCGTCAAGCGGTTCACGAAGAGCGAGGCGTACCTGTCGGCGCGCGTCGAGATCCTCGAGGACAAGATCGAGAAGACCGTCGAGACCGAGGCGCTCGTCCGCAGCGTCGGCGGGCAGTTCGAGGAGTACGTCCAGCTCTCGCGGAAGATCCCGCAGGAGATCCTGGTCACCGTCGTCAACATGGAGGACGTGTCGCGCTTCGCCGACACGGTGGCCACGCATCTCGCCGGCCGGCTCGAGGACAAGCAGCAGGTCCTCGAGGCGGAGGACGTCACGCAGCGGCTGCGCGTCCTCGCCCGCGCGCTGTCGGCGGAGCTCGAGATCCTGCGCCTCGAGCGCAAGATCGAGAACCAGGTCCGCGACCAGCTCCAGAAGAGCCAGAAGGAGTTCTACCTCCACCAGCAGATGAAGGCGATCCAGGAGGAGCTCGGGCAGGAGGGCGAGGGCGCCCCCGAGGTCGCCGAGCTCGCCGACGCGATCGCGAAGGCGCACATGAGCGAGGAGGCCGAGAAGAAGGCGATGGCCGAGCTCGAGCGCCTGAAGAAGATGTCGCCGATGTCGCCCGAGGCGACCGTCGTTCGGACCTACATCGAGTGGCTCACGGCGATGCCGTGGGACAAGCGAACGAAGGACCGCGCCGACATCGCGGAGGTCGAGCAGATCCTCGAGGACGACCACTACGGGCTCAAGAAGCCGAAGGAGCGCATCCTCGAGTACCTCGCGGTCCTCAAGCTCATGGAGAAGGTGAAGGGCCCCATCCTGTGCCTCGTCGGCCCGCCCGGCGTGGGGAAGACCTCGCTCGGCCGCTCGATCGGCCGCGCGCTCGGGCGCGAGTTCGTGCGCGTGTCGCTCGGCGGCGTGCGCGACGAGGCGGAGATCCGCGGGCACCGGAGGACCTACATCGGCTCGATGCCGGGGCGCATCATCCAGGGCCTCAAGAAGGCCGGCTCGAAGAACCCGGTCTTTCTGCTCGACGAGGTGGACAAGATGAGTTCGGACTTCCGGGGCGATCCGGCGTCCGCGCTTCTCGAGGTGCTCGACCCGGAGCAGAACTGCACGTTCAACGACCACTACCTCGACGTGGACTTCGACCTCTCGGAGGTCATGTTCATCACGACGGCCAACGTGCTGCACACGGTGCCGCCGGCGCTCGAGGACAGGATGGAAGTCATCCGGCTGCCGGGGTACCTCCGCGACGAGAAGCTCCAGATCGCGAAGAAGTTCCTCGTGCCGAAGCAGCTCGAGGCCAACGGCCTCGTGAAGGCCGGGGTGACGTTCTCCGACAGCGCGCTCTGCCGCATCATCGACGACTACACGCGCGAGGCGGGCGTCAGGAACCTCGAGCGCGAGATCGCGAACATCTGCCGCAAGATCGCGCGCGAGCACGCGGCGTCGAAGCGGCCGACGAAGCAGGTCACGCCGAAGGCCGTGCGCCGGTTCCTCGGCATGGCGAGGTTCCTCTCGCAGGAGGTTCAGACCGAAGCGCGCGTCGGCGTCGCCACCGGCCTTGCGTGGACCAGCGTGGGCGGCGAGCTCCTCACGGTCGAGGCGCTCACGATGAAGGGCGAGGGGAAGCTCATTCTCACGGGCAAGCTCGGCGAGGTCATGCAGGAGTCGGCGAAGGCCGCGCTCTCGTACGCGAAGGCGCACGCGGCCGAGCTCGGCATCGACGACGAGGTCTTCGCGACGACCGACATCCACGTGCACGTGCC
>VGIX01000020.1 GCA_016867725.1 Candidatus Effluviviaceae Genus I sp. | reverse complement strand
TCGTCTCCGCCATGCCGTGGTCGGAGAGGACGACCACGTCCACCCGGTCGTACGCCGCCCGCGCGGCCTCGACCGCGTGGACGACCTTCGCCTCGACCATGCGGAGCGCGCGCGCGATCGCCTCGCGGTCGCCCGCGTGTCCGTGGAGGAACCCGTCGATGTGCGCGGTGTACAGAAGCGCGAACGCCGGCCGGCCGTCGCCGCGGAACGAGGCCTCGAGCTCGGCGAAGCTCTGGTCGAAGCCGTGCTTCCACGACCACGACCGCCACGGGATGCCGCGCTCGGCGAGCAGGTCGAAGATCGAGGCGACGACGATCGGCGCGCGCGGCGCCTTGCGAGGACCGGGCGCGTCGAACGCGACGAACCCGCCGGGTGCGTAGATGTCGCGCTTCTCGACGGCGTCGAACTCGGCGAAGAGACGCCACGGTATCCGATAGAGGTGGTAGTAGCCCGAGAACCCGCTCCGCCTCCGATGCCACAGGAGGACCTGCCTGCGGAACCTCGGATGGTCGGAGATCGCGCGCGGGAGCATCCCGAACGCGCGGAGCGACGCCATCTCGGACCGGCTCGTGCGGCGGTACATCCCCCAGTGCCCGTGCTCGGAGGGCATCCTGCCAGTGAGGATGGTCGGCTGCGCGGCGCAGCTGTAGCCCAGCACGGTGCGCTGACGGTAGCGGTGCGGCGCGACCGACGAGAAGAAGTCGCCGTCGCGCACGATCTCCCAGCCCACCGCATCCACGAAGAACACCAGGGCGAGTCTGTCTTGGGGCATCAGTCCGTCGCAGCTCCCGTTCCGGTTCCGCCGTCCTCGGGTCTCCGTCCCAGCAGCACCTCCCTGTGGAACCTCGCGAGCGGCGGGAGAAGCGCCTGCCGCATTGCGTCGTCCGTCAGCGCCGGGGCGTCGGCGGGCAGCGCGAACGGAGCATACCGCGCGAGGGCCGTCCGCGTCCACTCGCGCGGCGCGCCCCCGGCGTCCGCGAAGAAGAGGAGGAGCCCCGTGATGTACGCCCGCGGCACCGGCGAGCCCCGGAGCGCGCCGCGCAGCACGGCCGTCGCGGGGAAGAGGGAGCGCGCGTCCGCGCTGCGAAGCGCCTTCCACGAGCGCGCGAGGCTTCGCGCCGGTCCCTCGGCCTCTGCCAGGCGGGCAATCGCTTCGGGAAGCGTCGCGCCGAACAGGTCGGTCCCGAGCGTCTCGCCCAGGACGCGCCGCCAGAGGGCGAACGCGAAGCGCGGCGCGCGCAGGCCCGCGAGCGCGTCCTCCGGGAGCGCCTCCCGCAGCGCGCGCCAGTCGCCCGTGGTCTTGAACCGCGCCCAGTGCGGGAGCTCGTCCAGGAACGGTGCGACTTCCTGAGCCAGCGCGCGGAACTGCTCGCGGGTCCTGCAGAGCGTGACGAACAGGCGCACGCGGTCCTCGTAACCGAGCGGGACCTCGCGGCGCACGAAGAGGAACGCCGTCACGAGGTCGAGCATGAGCTTGGCCGTCGTGTACTGCGCGCGGAGCGTGACGATCTCGCCGCAGGCGGCCGCGTTCCCGACGCCCGCGCCCCCGGCGAGCAGCCGCTCGATGCACCGGTTGTGCACGAACCTGAGGGCGTCAGACGGCGGGATGTCGTGGATGTCCACCTGGCCGAGCGCGTCGCGCGCCGCCGCGTCGCCGCGAACGAGCATCGGGGAGCGCGCAAGCTCGTAGTGGGCGATGAGCGGGGTGGGACGCCCGGCGCGCTCGCACGGCCGGACCGACACGTCAACGCCGGTGCAGAGAGGAGCGATCTCCGGGTTGAGCCGCGCGACGGCCTGCCGCGCCGCCTCCCTCGATGCCGCGAGGTCCGCGCCGGGCGAGACGATGCACACGAGGTCCACGTCGCTCAGGCTGTGGAGGCCCGACGAGGTCTCGACGACCGTCGCCTCGCCGCGCGACGGGGCGCCGATGAGGAAGACCGCGGCCGCGTGCCGCTCACCGACGGCGGCGGCCACCTCGTCCGCGCAGCGCTCCACGATCGCGGCGAAGAACGCGTGCTTCGCCGCGTCGCGCGTGTAGCGCCCGTGCGGAGTCTCCCGGCTCTCGGTGACCACAGCCCAGCCTCCCGGCCCCGCGCGTCGAACCGCCCGCCCACCGCCCGACGCCCGGTTCCCCGCGCCGCCGTCACTTCCAGTGCGCAGCGATGAACTCGTCCGTGTCGGGCAGACCTCCCTGGAAGATCAGATAGCCGTTGTGCGGCTCGCGCGGCGTGATCTCGTGGCTGATGGACTGCCGCATCATGCGCATGACCTCGCCGTGGTCGTCGGTGTGCGCCAGCACCCACGAGAGCTTCATGAGCGCCGTCTCCGGCAGCATGTTGTCGAGAGGGACGACGCCGATGTCGATGAGGTCGCGGCCGGTGTCGTAGACGTACATCTGCGCGTAGCCCCACAGCGTCTGCACGGTCATGACCACGTGCACCCCCGCGTCGATCGCGCGCTTGAGCGCCGGGTACAGCGGCTTGTTCACGTGGCCGAGGCCGGTGCCGGCGATGACGATGCCCCGGTATCCCTTCTCCACGAGCGCGTCCACCAGGTCGGGGCGCATCCCCGGGTAGTAGTAGAGGATCGTCGCCCGGTCGTCGTAGACCGCGTCGATGACGACCTTCCTCGATCGGTCGCGTCGGCGGAAGTCGTCCGTGAGGTAGGAGAACTCGCTCCGGCTCACCGTCGCCAGCGGCGTGTCGCCCACCGTTCTGAACGTGCTGCGGTAGGAGCTGTGCATCTTCCGGCAGCGCGTGCCGCGGTGCAGCAGGCCGTATCTGTCGGACGTGGGGCCGAACATGCAGATGACGACCTCGGCGATCTCGCCGTACGCCGCGGCCCGGACGGAGTGGATGAGGTTGAGCGCGGCGTCGCTCGACGGGCGGTCGCTCGACCGCTGCGAGCCCACGAGCACGATCGGGACGGGGGAGTCCTGGACCATGAAGGAGAGGACGGCCGCGGTGTGGCCCATCGTGTCCGTGCCGTGGCCGATCACGACACCGTCGGCGCCCCCCTCGATCTCCGCGCCGATCGCGTGGGCCAGCTCGATGTACTGCTCCCGCGCCATGTTCTCCGAGAACACGCCGAAGATCTTCTTCGTGGTCAGGTTGCAGATGTCGGCCAGCTCGGGGACGGCGCCGTAGAGCTCGCCGGGCGTGAAGGCCGGGATCACCGCGCCGGTCCTGTAGTCGAGCCGCGAGGCGATCGTGCCCCCCGTGCCGAGCAGCGTCACCGCCGGAAGATCGGGCCGCCGCGGGAACTCCTTCTCGGGGATCTTGTAGACGGCTTCCTTGTAGCCGACCTCGCGGATCTCGGCGATGCGGTCCACGTGCACACCGACGTTGTAGCCGTTCTTGAGCTTGATCACGATGTGCCGGTCGTCGAGCACCTCGCTCCTGGGCAGGATGACGCCCTCGAACACGCTGCCCGCGTCGTTGACCAGCCGCACGTCGCTCCAGACGCGCAGGCCCAGCTCCGAGAGGCGGGCCTTCGCGCGGCCCTTGTACCCCTTCAGCTCATCCCCGGCCATGCGGACTCCTTGCCACGAGGCTGCCCTCGAGGGCCGCCGCGACGTCCCGCGCGGGGACCTTCCCGCGCAGGTCCGCCATGCACATCCCCATCGCAAGGCGGCGGACGCGGTCGGCGCCGCGGCGCACGTCGCGGCGCGCGCGGCGGGCGGTGCCGCGGGCCACGCCGGGTCCGCGGAGGTCCTGAACGGCCTCCTCCGCGCGCCGGCGGACGAGGTCCTCCCAGCGCGCCGGCGGCTCGCCGAGGCGCTCGGCGCGCACGATGTCGCTCACGGGTGTGGACGGCGCGTCGGCCATCCGCCGCACGATCGCCTCCCACGCCTCACGCAGCACGGGTCGTCTGCGCATCGCCTCGAACAGCTCGCGCCAGCGCTCCTCGGGGACGGCGTCCACCGCGACGCCCGCGCGCCCAAGCCCCCTCAGGCGCTCGCCGAAGAGGAAGCAGGCGGCCCGAAGGTCGGCGGCGTTGTCGCCGGTCATGCGGTCCACGAGGGCCGCGCCGTTGCGGCGGATCAGGTAGTGGATCGTCGGGACCGGCACGCCCGCGGCGGCGTAGCGCGCCTCGCGCTCCCACGGCCGCGGGGCGAGATGCCGGCGGAGCCGTTCCACGCGCTCGCGCGTGACCAGCGACGGGGGGCTGTCGGTGTCGGGGTACATGCGGTCCGGTCCGGGGAGGATGCGCTCGAAGTCCGTCCGCCCGTCGGCGAACGGCTGGCGCGTCTCGTGCGGCACGCCGTCGAGCGCGTCGGCGAAGCGCGTCCGGATCTCCTCCTCGGCGGTGACCGTGTCGGCCTCGACGCCCCACACGACCACGACGGCGTCGCCGGGCTCGCAGCGCAGCCGCGCGCGCAGGCGGCGCAGGTCGTCCACCGACCCCTCGTAGTCGGGCCACTTCTCGTCGTAGTAGAGGATCGGAGGCTGGTCGAGCCCGGCGATGACGCGCACGCGCCCGGCCAGCTCGCTGGCGAAGGTCAGGTCTGGCTGGGTCGGCCAGCTGAGCGCTCCCGCGAGCCCCCTCAGCCGGACGGCACGCACGCAGAACGGACCGGGCAGAAGCTCGAACCCCGCGCGCCGACCCGTGTTCGCGACCCAGCGCTCCCACGATGCCGCCCTCAGCGGCTCGAGCGCGGAGGATGCGAAGGCGTCGGTGACGTTAACGCTGTCGATCCTGAGGTCGGACGGCCCGCGCAGCCCGCGGCGATGCAGTTCGTCGCGCAGCCTGAGCAGGTTCATCTGGCGGATCGCCTCGCCGTGTACGAGCCCCCTCGCCCAGCGTGCCTTGGGAACCCCCTTGATCTCCACGCGCCGTCCGCCGCGGACGGAGACGTTCACGTCCTGCCGGCTCGCGCCGATCCCGACGCGGACGTGCCCGGTGCTCCGGCAGACGCGGCCGACGAGCAGGATCGCCTCCTCGACCTCGTCGGGCGTCCGCAGGTCGGGTCCCGTCACCGTCTCGATGAGCGGCATGCCGAGGCGGTCGGTGCGCCACACGATCAGGTGCCCGCGGTCGGACACCTCGCGGCAGGAGTCCTCCTCGACGCTCACCTGCGTGATCGAGATCTCGCGGCCGCGGAACGGCAGGCGGCCGTTGACTCCGACGATCGCGGTCCGCTGGAACCCCGTCGGGATCGACCCGTCGAGGTACTGCTTGCGCGCGATGTGCACCTCGTCGACGATGTCGCACCCGAGCATGAGGCACTGTTCGATGGCGACGTCGATCGCCTGCTGGTTGACGAGGAAGGGCGGCGTGTCGTCCATCTCGTAGGTGCAGACGTTCTCCTTGTGCAGGAGGTAGATGATGTTCTTCTTCGTGCGGAACTCCATGAGCGCCGTGCCGTCGTACTCCCCGAGCTCCGACAGGGTCGGCCGCATGTGGCGCAGCACCTCGCCGTCGTGCGTCCTCGTGTAGCGGCCGGCGGGGCAGTTGCAGAACATCTTGTTGTCGGTGAGAAGCTGCTGGTGCACCTCGAGGCCGGCTCTCAGGCCGAGCTCGTGGTAGTCGACCGAAGGAAGAGGCTGCAAGGCGGTGGTCCTCCTTTGCGGATGCGTTCGGCAGAGCATAGCGCGGAACGGACCTCTTGGGAAGCGCGCGGTGCCACCGGGTCTCGGCGGCAGCGGCACGCCGGTCCGCGGCACGCCGCTTGAATTCCGGGCGGGGATGTGATACCATCTCGTTGCTCAGATCGGGACCTGTGCGGGGCGCCGTCGGACGACGCGCCCCGCATCTGTAATCTGCGCGCCGCCGGCGTGGCGATGCCCGGCGGCCGCGTGCGCTGGCCGGCCTGCAGGCTGAGGGAGAGCCGAGGGGCCGGGGTGGTTCGGACGGCGCCGTGAGCGCCGGGAAGGAAAGGGCCTCATGAGAGCGGTATGTACAGCGGTGTTTGCGCTCGCTGCTCTTCTGTTCACCGCCTTCGCCTGGGCCGGCACGGTGGCCCCAGGGCTCGAGTCTCAGATGCAGTCGCTCCGCGGCGGCGACGAGATCAAAGCGCTTGTCGTGCTGCGCGATCAGGCGGACATCGCCTCCCTGAACCAGCAGCTGCGCGCGACGAGGGCGACCCGCCAGCATCGGCACGAGGCCGTGCTCGCCGAGCTGCAGGCGGCCGCCGATCGCTCGCAGGGTCCTGTCGTGGACCACCTGCGGGCCGGCCAGGCCGGCGGCGAGATCCGCGGTTTCACGACGCACTGGCTGATCAACGCGATCGTCGTCGTCGGCACCGTGGACGCGATCCGCGAACTCGCGCAGCGCGAGGACGTCGAGGTCGTCGAGCCCGACCTCGTGGCCGAGCTGATCGAGCCCGTCCAGGGGGACAAGGACGGGCCGCCGGGCGGCCTCAGGGCCATCGGCATGGCGCCCGGCATCGCGGCCGTCCAGGCCCCGAGGGTCTGGCGCGAGCTGGGGATCGACGGAACCGGCGTGGTCGTCGGCATCATCGACACCGGCGTGGACGGCACGCATCCGGCGCTCGCGTCACGGTGGCGCGGGCTGTTCGCGGCCCCGAGCGCGTGCTGGCTCGACAACGCCGGTCAGGGCACTCCGAACTTCCCGGTGGACAACCACTACCACGGGACTCACGTGATGGGCACGGTCACCGGCCAGGCGCCGGGCGACACCATCGGCGTGGCCCCGGGCGCGCTCTGGATCGCGGCCAACACCATCAACCAGGGCGTCGGCACCGAGTTCAACAACGACATCCTCCAGGCGCTCGCGTGGCTCGCCGACCCCGATGGGAACCCGCAGACGGTGGACGACGTGCCGTGCGTGGTCCAGAACAGCTGGGGGGTCTACGAGGGGCTGGGCTACCCCGACTGCTACAGCTTCTGGTGGACGGCCATCGACAACTGCGAGGCCGCGGGCGTCGTGCTCACGTGGTCCGCGGGCAACGAGGGGCCGTCCTCCGGGTCGCTGCGCTCTCCGGCGGATCGAGCCTCGAGCCCCTACAACGCGTTCAGCGTCGGCTCCACGCAGCGCTACGCGCCGTACGAGATCAGCGACTTCTCAAGCCGCGGCCCCAGCGGGTGCGGCGGGCAGTACGCGATGAAGCCCGAGGTGTGCGCGCCGGGCTCCACCATCTACAGCGCGCAGCCCGGCGGCGGCTACCAGAACTTGAGCGGCACCTCGATGGCCGGTCCTCACGTGGCCGGCGTCGTCGCGCTGATGTACGCGGCGAACCCGAACCTGGATCCGGAGACCGTCAAACAGACGCTCATGGACACGGCGGTCGACCTGGGCGCCTCCGGCGAGGACAACACCTACGGCCACGGCTTCATCAACGCGTACGAGGCGGTTCTCGCGGTGATGGGCGGTCTGGGCACGGTCAGCGGCACGGTCACGGACGTCGCCACCGGTCTGCCCATCGCCGGCGTTCGCGTGGGCGTGGTGGACCGGCCCGTCAACCGCGTGACCGGCGCGGACGGGCAGTTCCAGTTCATGCTGCCGGTCGGCGAGTGGACGCTGACCTTCAGCGTGTTCGGGTACGGTGACGAGACCGTGGAGATCGAAGTCCTCGAGAACGAGACGGTGGACGGCTCGGTGGCGATGACGGCGCTGCCGTCGGCCGTGCTGTCGGGCGTCGTGTACGACTTCGAAGGCGGGACGGTCGTGGGCGCCACCGTCCGCGTTCTCGACACGCCCCTCGCACCGGTGCAGAGCGGCGCGGGCGGGTTCTACTCGATCTCGCTCCCGGCCGGCGCGACCTACGACGTCGTCGCGCGCGCGACCGGCTACGGCGCCGACCAGCGCACGGTGGACTTCCAGGGTGCGACAACGCTCGACTTCGTCCTGCCGGAGCTCGTCGCCGAGGACTTCGAGTCCGGCGGCTTCCTGATGTACCCGTGGGAGATGGGCGGCAACGCGCCGTGGACCATCACCGGCACGAACCCGCACGAGGGGACCTTCAGCGCGCGGTCCGGCGTCATCGGCCACAGCCAGCGCTCCGACCTGCAGGTGACGGTGGAGGTCATCGCCGCGGACGACATCAAGTTCTGGTACCGCGTCTCCTCGGAGACCAACTACGACTTCCTGCGGTTCTACGTTGACGGCGTCCAGGTCGCGAGCTGGTCGGGGACGGTGCCGTGGACGCAGTTCAGCTACCCCGTCGCGACGGGCACGCGGACGTTCAAGTGGGCGTACACGAAGGACTACTCGGTCGTCTCGGGAGAGGACGCCTCGTGGGTCGACTTCATCGAGTTCCCGGCGCTGGCGGAGATCCCGTATCCGAGCGCGACGATCGCGCCCGTCTCCGTCGAGGAGACCGTCGCCCCCGGGAACGTGGGACAGTCGGCCGTCACGCTGGGCAACGAAGGCGAGGCCGACCTCGCGTACTCGGTGTCCATCGTGTACGGGACCGGTCGGGGCGCGCTCAGCGCCGCTTCCACGGCCCCGCACCACGAGCTCGAGAAGGGCGAGGCGGACATCCACTTCGGCGAGCCGCCCGTGACGGGGTCCGGCGGGCCGGACGCGTTCGGCTACACCTGGATCGACAGCGACGCTCCGGGCGGCCCCGTGTACGACTGGGTCGAGATCTCCAGCATCGGCACCGTCGTGGGCAGCGGCGACGACTCGAACCACGGCCCGTTCCCGCTGGGGTTCACCTTCCCGTACTACGGGCAGACGTTCGGGTCGGTGCGCGTCTGCACGAACGGGTGGCTGTCGTTCACGTCAACGGCGACCAACTACACCAACCAGTCCATTCCGAACACGGCGGAGCCGAACAACCTCATCGCGCCGTTCTGGGACGACCTGAACCCGAACCAGGGCGGCGCCATCTACTACTACGCCGACGCCGTGAACGGGCGGTTCATCGTGCAGTGGAACGCCGTGCCGCACTACAACATCGGCGGGTCGCCGGAGACCTTCCAGGTGATCCTGAACGCCAACGGGTCCATCGTCTATCAGTACAAGACGGTGTCCCTCAGCAACAGCTGCACCGTCGGCATCGAGAACGCGACCGGCACGGTCGGCCTCCAGGTGCTCTACAACGCGGCCGGCTACCTGCACAACGGGCTGGCAGTCAGGCTTGCTGTCGACCCGACGCAGCGGTGGCTCAGCGTCTCGCCGATGTCGGGGACGGTCGGACAGCAGGGATCCGCGCAGCTCAGCCTCACGATGAGTGCGACGGAGCTCGAGGTGGGCGAGTACCACGCCGACGTGCGCATCGCCACGAACGACCCGGACCACCCGACGCTCGTGGTTCCTGTCACGCTGATCGTGACGGAGTGGGCCGGCGTCGAGGACGGGGATCGGCCGTCGTCCGCCGTCCTCCGAGCGGCGCCGAACCCGCTCAGCCGGACGACCGGTCTGAGCTTCCACCTCCCGAACGACGGGCACGTTGATCTCAGGATCTACGACGTCACGGGCCGCCTGGTGAGGACCGTCGTGTCCGGGCCGCGGCCGGCCGGGGCGCACACCGCGCACTGGCACGGGACGGACGACGGAGGCAGGGCCGTCGCGTCCGGCACCTACTTCGCGCGCCTCGTCGTGGACGGGAGGACGGAGGTCAGGTCGCTCACGCTCGTGCGGTGAGGAACGGGCGCACGGACGCAGGGCAACACGCCCGGGCCGCGGGCAGGCCGCGTGAGGACTGCCGGGCTCGGGGAGACGGTCACCTTCCGGCGGCGCCCGGCTTCTCGGCGGCCGGCCTCAGGACGAGCACCTCGTACGCCACGAGCTCCTTCTTGAGGCCGCGGATCACAGCCGAGGTGCCGGGCGTCGCCTCGCCTTTGTAGAGCCGGTCGAGCGTCAGCGCCTCGGAGAGCTTGCGGTTCACGAACAGGTCGAGGAAGGCCCGCTCCTTGAAGCGCTGGTCCTTCTCGCGCGAGCGCTGGACGTAGAGGTTCTTGATGACGAGGTCGTTGTCGAGGCCGAACACGAGCTCGATGGCCCCGAACCCGCCCTTCTGCGACACGGGGATGATCGTGCCCACGACCTCCCCGTTCTCGCCGGTCATCGTGAAGTACTGGAACAGGTCCTGTTGCCCCGGCAGGAGCTCGAAGCCGAGCCGGGACTCGATCTCCTTGCGCTGCGCCGCCGAGATCCGCGCGTTCACGCTCACGTAGTCCCTGGCGTTCGGGAAGATCCGGGTCATGGTGCGCTCCGGGTTGCGCCACACGCACAGGTACGCGTCCTGCGCCTGCGCCGCGAGGGCGCCGGCGGCGATGCTAAGACCCAAGAGCGAACAGGCGATACGCCTGGAGCGTGACCTCGTGCCGCCCTTCATCCACGCCGCCATGTCGGTATCCTCCTCTCACGTTCAGCCACCGCGGCCTCCAGGTGAGGCCCGCGACGTACTCGTCGGCGCTCATCGGTCCGTTCAGGATCGCGCTCGCGGCCAGGTTCAGGTCCAGCCCCGGCGCGAGCGCGGCGTCGAGCGCCACGAACCCCGCGCTCGTCGTCCGGCCGTCGATCCGACCCGCGCTGGCCTCGACCCGCCCCAGCCAGCGCCCCGCGTAGAACGTCGCGTCGGCGCCGACGAGCGCGCGACGCGTCGTCATCTCCGCGTCGTGCGCGTGGGCCGTCCTGCCGTACGCGGCCGAGAGCCCGAACGACACCTCCTCGGTCTCGCCGGGCGTGACCCCGACGCGCGCCATCGCGATGCCGTGGCCCGGCAGACGCGGCGGGTGATGGTGGCCGTAGCCCTGGGTGAGGGAGACGGCACCGTTCACCGCGCCTCTGGCGACCGACAGCATCGCGCCGTTGTCCGACTCCATGCCGAGCATCGTCTCGTGCGGCGTCCCGTACAGGAGCCTCGAGGCGTCGAAGTCGGTCATGAGGCCGTAGGGGAGACGGAATCGCCCGACGGTCACCGCCCACGCTCCAAGCGGCCCCTTGTGGCGCGCGTAGAGTTCGTGCAGCATGACCTCCGAGAGGTCGTCTCGGGCCTCGACCATGCCGAAGAGGATCAGCCGGTCACCCCGGCTGTCGGCGATGGTCTCGCGCACGGACGCCCCCAGGAGGTGCAGGCGCGCCCGGCTGCGCTCGCCCTCCAGCATCTCGAACCGCACGTCGGCGTCGATCCCGACATACCTCGCGGCCTGCGCGACGCACGGCGCGAGGAGCGCGCCGGCGAGCGCCGCCAGCCTAAGCGCTGATCCGACCGTCCTCAATGTGCACCGTCCTGTTGCAGCGCCTCACGATGTCCGCGTTGTGCGTGACGACGACGACCGTCACGCCGTCTCCGTTCAGCCGCTCGAAGAGCTGCATGATCCTCTCGGCGTTGCGCGAGTCGAGGTTGCCCGTCGGCTCGTCGGCGAGCAGGATCGGCGGCGAGTTGATGAGCGCGCGCGCGATCGCCACGCGCTGCATCTCGCCCCCGGAGAGCTGCCCCGGCAGGTGCTTCAGCCGGTGCCCCATCTCGACCGTGTCGAGGAGTTCCCTGGCCCGCGACTCGTCCTTTCGCCCTGTGAACAGCGTCGGCAGGGTCACGTTCTCGAGGACGGTGAGCGTCGGGACGAGGAAGAACTGCTGAAAGACGAACCCGATGGACTCGCGACGGAAGCGCGTGAGTTCCGCCTCACCTGCGCCGTCGAGCCAGCGCCCGTTGACGGCGATCCGTCCGCTCGAGGGCCGGTCGAGGCAGCCGATGAGGTTCAGCAGGGTGGTCTTGCCCGAGCCGGAGTGCCCGACGACCGCCACGTGCTCGCCCGGCGCGACGGCCAGCGAGACGTCCTGCACCGCGGCCACCGTTTCCGGGCCGCGCCGGTAGTGCTTGGAGACCTGCTCCAGTCGTATGGCGTGGTTGTCACTCATTCCTCAGCACCTCCATGGGCACGATGCGCGCGGCGCGCAGCGCCGGGTAGACCGAGCAGGCGAGTCCGATCACGGTGCACGCCGTGAAGGCCAGCACCGCGATCCCCAGGTCGGGTCGCGCGATCACCCCTGAGGGAACGTACGCGACGAGGAACCGCCGCAGCAGAGTGCCGGAGAGCGGACTCAGGACGGCGCCGGCGACGGCCCCGGCCGCGCTGCCCGCCACCGCGATGGCCAGCGTCTCCAGCGAGATCAGGTGCAGGAGGTCGAGCCTTCCGGCGCCGACGCACTTGAGGTACGCGATCTCGCGGCGCCTCTCGAGCACGGTCATGAGCATCGTGTTGACCACGCCGAAGACCGAGATGACCGCGGCGACCAGCACCATGACCATCATGATCGCGCGCGTCGAGCCAAAGAACTGGAGGATGCCCTCGCTGAGCTCCTTCGAGCCGATGACGAAGTGGTCCTCGGGCAGCATCGCCCGCAGGCGGTTGCGGGTCTCGTCCAGCGTGGAGATGTCCTGGAGCTTGATCGCCACGGCGGAGAGCTTGCCCTCGCGGCCCACGAGCTCCTGCGCCGTGGAAAGCGGCAGGAAGAACACGCCGTCGTCCTGGCTGTAGTTGCGCTCGAGGATCCCGGAGACGACGAACTCCCTGTCGAAGTGCTCCGTGTACATCCGGTCGCCCACACCCAGGCGCTCGATGCGCGCCATCTCCGCCCCGAGGATGACGCTGTCCTCCGACTCGAACCAGCCGCCGCTGTGGAAGCGCCAGTCAGGTTTGATCTCCATGATGGCCTCGGTGACGCCCATGAAGATGTCGGTGCGCGTCCCGTCGGCGGTCGTGACCGCGAAGAGCTTGAACGGGAGCACGGCGCCGACCTGAGGCAGGCTCTGGGCCTTCTTGACGGTCTCCTCGCCGACGTAGAGCGGGCTTAAGCCACCCTGGGCGATGACCGATGCGGCCTCGATCGGGCAGCCCTCCTTCGTGACGTACAGGTGCACCCCGGTCTTGTTGACAAGGTCGTCCGTGACGGCGGACGCATACCCCCTGTCGAGCGACAGGGCCACGCTGAGCGTGGCGGCCGATACGGCCAGGCTGAGGCCCGTGAGGACGCTCCGGACCGGGTTGCGTCTGAGATTGCTGAGCGCGACCTCTGCGAATGTCATCGTCGGCTCCTATTCCATGCGCAGGCCCAGGGCGGAGAGCACGACGTGCTCCTCGCCGCTCGTGACCTGCGCGTAGATCGTGACGCTCTTGCCCCGCTCGAGCTTGGGGAACTTGATGCCCTGCTGGTGGATCGTCGCGTTCTCCTTCCCGTCGAGCAGGACGAACTCGCACAGGCCGCCGCACTGGTTCGAGACGACCCCCTGCAGGACGACGCGCCTGCCGTCGTACTCCGCGGGGTTTTGAAGCACCGTGGCCAGTCTCACGACCGGCTCGTCGGGTGGGATGTCGGCGCCCAGGCGAAGTCGTGAGTCTCCGCCGGAGCCGCCGCACCCGGCGAGCAGCAGGGCTGCGATCAGCAGGGCCGGCGCGGCGGGACGAACTGACACGCTGTGTGCGATCATGGTCTTCTCCTTCGACTGTGGACGATGCAGCTTAGACCGCCTCCGGCGGCCGAACGCGCACGCCGCGCATCCGGGCGTCCACAGGGACGCAGTCTGCCGGAAGCATGAGTGGAAGGTCCGCGACGCAACGGAGCCGCGGAGCGGGTGGGATCAGATCCGAAGGACCGTGTAGGCGAGGTGGTGCGGTGAGGCGGGCGCATCGCCGCCGGGGCCGGGAGGCGCCCTCAGCAGGGAGGCGTCATGGTCCGGCTGGTCGCCTGTCTGCAGGGCCTGTGGGGACCTCTGGTCGCGGGCGTCGGTGGGTCCGCTCCCCGCGGGCGGAGCCGGGCTCCTGGGGGGCTGCGCCGAACGGGCGCACTCCCGCCAGCAGCTTCCCCCGCTCGCCGCGCACCCTCCTTCGCAGCACGGGCACACCGGCGCCGGAACGGAGATCGAAGACGCCGTCCGGCCTGTCACCTCGACCGGTCGCCCGCAGCCGCATGCCGCGGGCACACCCAGCGCCGACAGCGCGACGACGACGCCGAGAACGAGCGCGAGCGACCGCTTGGCAGCGGAGTGGGCTGGCATCCTGACCATGTGGGCGTCCTTGTCCGACAAGCAGACCAACAGCCATGATACACGGGCATGAGCCCGAAGTCAAAGCCCCGGTTGACCCGGGACGGCGATTGGGGTAGAATAGCGGCATTCGTGCGCACGCGTCCTCCTTGGCTGGCCGAGGAGTCGCGGGGTACGCGCGTCAGCTTGGACCGCGATCAGCATCCGAGAGGGAGGCAGCAGATGCGGCAGACAATCACGATTGTGGCGATCGTCGTCGTTGGTCTCGGGGTCGGACTTGGTCTCCTCTGGCGCGCCTCAACGGCCGACGCCGGGACGCAGGGCTGCACCGCGGCGGCGCCCGTGTGCGGCTCGGAGCTCACGGCCGGCTGCTCCGGTTGTCCGAGCAGCGCCAAGGCCACGCAGAAGGCGGCGCCTGCCGGGTGCCCCGGGAGCGCGCAGGCCCAGACCGCATCTCAGCCGCCGGCCTGCTCCCACGAGGGCAGCGCGTGCACGGCCGAGTGCGCGCATCATGCGGACGCCAAGTGCTCGTGCAAGGGCGACCGCGCGGCGTGCACCGACGAGATGAAGGCCTCCTGCGAGCAGCGGGCGAAGTGCGAGCGGAGCTGCAGCAAGAGCTAGGCTGCCCGCTGCATCCGCATGGCCCTCGGAAGCGGGACGATCCGGCTGCCGGGGCGCGCGATACGGCGCGTCCCGGCAGCGTCCGTTTCTGGTCCTCCACGGATGTCGATGGTCCAACACTGTGTGACTTGAGGGTCCGCCTGTCGGGGGGGCAGGGACTGCCGTGTCCGCCGCCAGCGCATGCCGGTAGCGCTGAGCACCGCCCTCAGCAGCGCGGTGTCCCCAAACGTGGTACAAATGCAAGTCGTGGGTCAGAGACACTCGCCTCTGTGGAGGAGATCGAACCATGCTGCTCGTCCTTGTCATGAGCTCGGCCGTCGCCATCTTCGTCTCCTTTGTGTGCTCGCTCGCCGAGGCGCTGCTTCTGAGCCTCAACCCGCTCACCCTCAGCCGTCTTCAGGTGGCGAGTCCCCGAGCGGCCGGGTCATGGAGACGCCTGAAGAGCAACGTCGCCCGCCCGATCACGGCCATCCTTGTTCTGAACACCGTCGCTCACACGGGTGGCGCCACCGTGGCCGGCGGCGCCTTCGCTCAGGTCTACGGTGAGCATCGCATCTGGGTGTTCTCCCTGCTGTTCACGGTCGTGATCCTCTTCGGGACGGAGATCCTGCCCAAGGTCATAGGGGTCAGCTTCCGAGACCGGCTCGCGCCTATGGCGGGGCCCGTCGTCGAGGCCCTGACGACCGTGATGCGGCCTGTCGTGCAACTGAGCGAAGCCATGTTCAGGCGGCTGGCGTCGCGAGCGCAATCGGAGCAGATCACGACTGCCGACCTCGTGACGCTCGCCAGCCTCGCGCGGTCGGGCAAGGCGATCGGCCTTGAGCAGGAGAACATCATCGTGAACGCCGTCAGGCTGACCCACACGCAGATCACGCACGCCATGATCCCGCCCGAGCGGATCCGGTTCATCAGGGACGGGGAAGCGCCCGAAGCGGTGCTCGCCCTGGTGCGGGAGAGCGGGCACACGCGATACCCGGTCAGCAGAAGCGACAGTGTGCAGGGCATCTACGCGTACATCGTTTCAAAGAAGGCGGTGCCCGCGACGGGCGAGGACATCCGGCGGCTCATTGCGGACGCCAGGCCGATTCACACCGTCGACCATCGGGCGACGCTGATGAGCGCTCTCCAGTCCATGCTGAAGAACCGGGAGCACCTTCTCTCCGTGGTTGACGACCGCGGGCGCTGCGTCGGGATCGTGACGCTGGAGGACATCGCGAGCGAGCTTCTGAGCGCGGACATCGAGGAGTTCAGGTAGCGAGGAGGATGACCATGTGTGCACCGGCACTCACCGCCGCGCTGCTGTTCCTCTGCTGCGCCTCCGCCACGGCGACGACCTACGTCGTCTCTCCCGACGGCGCCGGTGACTTCCCCACGATCCAGTCGGCCATCGGTGCCGCGACCAACGGTGACGTCATCGTCCTGACCGACGGGACATTCACCGGCGACGGGAACCGCGACATCGACTACCTCGGCAAGGCGATCACCGTGCGGTCGCAGAGCCGCGCGCCGGAGTCGTGCGTGATCGACTGCGGGGGGAGCGAGACGGACCCGCACCGCGGGTTCCGCTTCCGGCACGGCGAGCAGGCCGGGTCCGTGCTCTCGGGCGTGAGCGTCCGCGGCGGGTGGGCGACCTACCCCGACCTCGGCGGCGCCCTCTACGCCGACCGCTGCGCGATCACGATCGTTCGCTGCCGCTTCGCTGAGAACGAGGCCGCGAGCGAGGGCGGGGCGATCTTCGCGTACGGCACCCTCGCGAAGATCGTGGAGTCCGAGTTCGTCGGGAACGCGTCCCACGCGGCCGCGGCCGCGAGCTTCCACGACGAGAGCGAGGCCTACGTGATCGAGTGCCTCTTTGAGGACAACGCGTCGTCCTCATCGGGCGGGGCGCTGACCTTCTGGATCTCCGGCCCGAACCTCGTCGACCGATGCACCTTCGTGGGCAACACCGCGGCCCACGAGGGCGCCGCGCTGTGGGCGGAGAAGATCAGCTCCACCTTCGTGAGGAACTGCACGTTCTGGGGGAACGGGTCTCCCGACGGGACCGTGCTCGCCGGCAACTACGAGCTCACCATGGTGAACACCGTCGTCGCCTTCAGCACGCAGGGCCCGGGCGTCGCGTCCAACGAGGACTACGTCGAGCTTGCGTGCTGCGACGTCTTCGGCAACGAAGGCGGCGACTGGGTGGGGGCGATCGCCGACCAGTACGGCATCAAGGGCAACATCTCCGCCGACCCGCTCTTCTGCGACCCGGCGAACGGGGACCTCCACATCGCCGCCCCGTCCCCCTGCGTGCCGTTCTCCCCGGTGAACCCGGAGTGCGATCTCGTCGGGGCGTGGCCGGTGGGCTGCGGCGGGGTTCCCGTGGCGCCGAGCACGTGGGGCGCCACCAAGGCGATGTACAGGTAGCGTCAACCCTGCCCTCATGGCACCATCGGTGCACGCTGACGTGGTCCGTGTGGACCAGGCGAGGGGCGAGCTGCTCATGACAGGGGGGGAAGGCATGCACGCGAACGTGCTGATCTCGAAGTGGCAGTTGACCGTGTTCTCCTGCGCCGCGCTTCTGGCTGCGCTCCTGGCTCCAGGATGCGGGAGCGTGTCCGGCCCGGGAGACGACGACCTCGTCCCAGGGCGGATCATGTTCCAGACCTACCGCGACGGCAACGGCGAGATCTACTCCATGGAGTCGGACGGCTCGGACCCAGTGAACCTGACGAACAACCCCGCGGACGACGGCGAGGCCGGCGCGACGCGTGACGGGAGGAGGATCGCGTTCTCGAGCTACAGGGACGGCAACACCGAGATCTACGTGATGAACGCCAACGGCTCGGGCCAGACACGTCTGACGAACCACTCCGCCCGCGACGAGGAGCCTCAGTGGTCGCCGGACGGCAAGAGGATTGTCTTCGAGAGCTT
Organism: Candidatus Effluviviaceae Genus I sp.; assembly: GCA_016867725.1. Taxonomy (NCBI): domain Bacteria; phylum Candidatus Effluviviacota; family Candidatus Effluviviaceae; species Candidatus Effluviviaceae Genus I sp. Next base: position 15,359 of record VGIX01000020.1, on the reverse strand, counting down.
CCGCTCGGGTGACCGACAGGTATGGTCCATGAAGGCCGACGGCAGCAACCTGCGCCAGCTGACGACGTCGTCGAACGGCAATGCGGAGCCGTTCTACTCGCCCGATGGCCAGAAGATCGTGTTCTACAGCACACGGAGCGGCGAAGCGCAGATCTACATCATGGACGCCGACGGCACGAACGTGGAGCAGCTGACGACCGGCGCCGGCCCCAACTCGGCACCGACCGTCTCGATCGATGGCACGCGGATCGCCTTCACCACGGAGCGGCACTCGCCCGGCTCGGGCAGCGAGGTGTACACGATCAACATCGACGGTTCGGACGAGACCCGGATCACCACAACGAGCACCTGGAACTGGGAGCCGTCCTGGCCGGGGAGGTAGCGCCGGCGGAGCGCCCCGGTCGTGGAGCGCCCCGGTCGAGGCGATCCACTTCCGCCTGATGTTGACAAGGCTTGCCGCGAAGAGCGCGATGCAGAAGGCGCCGAGGACCGCGAGGTCGAGGGCGAACGGCATGGAGTGGGCGCCGTGCACGCTCCCGTGCAGGAGGTCGGCGCCGTAGGTGAGGGGCAGCGCGTACGACAGGGGGCGGAGGAACACCGGCAGCTTCGCGATGGGGAAGAAGAGCCCACAGAGGAAGATCATCGGGAAGCGCAGAAAGTCCGAGAACGTTTGGGCCTCGAAGACCTCGCTCGCGGCGACCGCGACGAAGAGCCCGAGGAACGTGGATGCCACCCCGATCAGCGCCACCGCGGGCAGGAAGGTCCCCCGGGCGAGCCCCGACAGGTCGGCAAGGAAAGCGGCCATCGCGACCGGCACGAACGCGTTGGCGATGCCGAAGAGGATCGCGCCGCTCGTCTTCGCGAGCATGGACGTCGTTCCGAGCAGCACCGAGACCGCCACGACTCCCGGGAGGAGCGTCGGGATGCTCTCGAGGCCGCTTCCCGACCGGACGAAGGACATTCCCGTCCACGCCAGCGGGAAGATGATCCCCCAGCTGACGTTCGGCGGGTTCAGGCAGTAGGTCCGCATGTCCTTGCCGAGGATGCTCAGGAAGGCGGTCCAGAGTCTCACGGGCCGCCTCCCTTCTTCTCCTTCTCCCTGCGCATCGAGTCGGCCTCGATCCCCGTGATCTCCACGAAGACGTCCTCGAGCGGCGGGCGCACCCTGCGGGCCTCCACCACCTCGGCGCCGCGGTCCTCGAGGAACCGGATCAGCGGCCCGACGCGGACGGGTTCGTCCGACTCGACGCGGAGGGCACCGTCGCCCGTGAACTCCGCGCGGAGCTCCGGGAAGGACTCGGAGAAGCCGCGCGTGAGGTCTCCCGGCGCCTTTGAGAAGCTCACGCGCAGGGCGCGCTTCCTTTCGACGGGCTCAAGGAGGCGCCGGACCGAGTCGGTCCTGACGATCCGTCCCGACACGATGAACGCCAACAGCTGTGGCCGGACCCGACTCACGGATGATCCGGCCGCGGCAACGAGATGCAGGAGACTCCCGTAAGCGCCGGGCGACGTGAGACGGGCTGCCCCAGAGCCTGGACTGTGCTACCCCGGCGCAACACGAACACGCGCCCCGGCAAGAGCCGGGGCGCGCGTGTCTTGCAGTGCGTCGGCGCCATCACCTCAGAAGGTGACGGTCGCCGTGTTGGAACAGGTGGACGTGCCAGCCTGACACACCTGGTAGGTGTACGAGCCGCCTCCGACCCCGCCGATGTTGTCCGTGTAGGAGCCGCTGTTGGCGACGGTCGCGATCTTCGTCCCGTTCCGGAAGATGTCGATGTTCGTCGAGGTCGCGCCAGTCCACGTCAGGTCCGCATATTGGCGGCCCTTGATCTTGTACCCCACGGCGCTCAGAGTGATGTCACCGCCGGATGAGCTGGAGACCGAGACGCTCTTCGACGTGGAGCCCGTCGCACCGTCGTCGTCCGTCACCGTCAGCGACACCGTGTACGTTCCGCTCGAGGCGTACGTCTTGGTCGGGTTCTGGGCGGTCGAGGTGCTTCCGTCTCCGAAGTTCCACGCCCACGCCACCACGCTGCCGTCGGTGTCCGTGCTCTGATCGGTGAAGTACGCCGTGAGCTCCGAGGTCGTGTAGGTGAACGCGGCCGTCGGGGGGTTGTTGGACGGCGGGGGCGTGCTCCCCCACAGCGTGTAGAGCAGGTGGTTGTTCGTCGTGCTCGACTTCGTCACGATGCCCTTGGTCGTCTGGTCGTAGAGGAAGTCCCGCACCTGCTGCGGAGTGGCCCCCGGGTTCGTCTCCAGGTAGAGCGCCGCCGCGCCTGCCGCGTGGGGGGCGGCCATCGAGGTTCCGCTGATCGTATTGGTCGCCGTGTCGCTTGTGTACCACGCGGACGTGATGCTCGATCCCGGCGCGAAGAAGTCAACGCAGTTGCCGTAGTTGGCGTAGGAAGCCTTCGCGTCCGAGCTGGTGGTGGCGCTGACGGTCATCGCCTCGGGCACTCGGGCGGGGGAGTACTTGCATGCGTCGTCCTGACGGCCCGCGAAGTTGCCGTTGCCGGCCGCGACGGCGTAGCTGACCCCGGAGGCGATGGAGTTGCTCACCGCGGTGTCGAGGGTCGTGTTGGCGCTGCCCGTCAGGCTCATGTTCGCGACGGCGGGCTTCGCGGAGTGAGCCGTCACCCAGTCGATACCCGCCACGACGCCGCTCACCGAGCCGGACCCGTTGCAGTCGAGCACGCGCACCGACACAAGGGCAACCTGCTTGGCGACGCCGTACGTCGCGCCGCCGACGGTCCCGGCCACGTGCGTGCCGTGCCCGTTGCAGTCGCTGCCGTTTCCTCCGAAGGCGTCGAAGCCGAAGGACGCGCGTCCCCCGAACTCCTGGTGCGAGTAGCGGATGCCGGTGTCGAGGATGTAGGCGGTGACGCCCGAGCCGGTCTGGTTCCAGTGGTACTTGCCGTCGAGCGGAAGCTGCCGCTGGTCGACGCGGTCGAGGCCCCAGGTGGCGTTCGTCTGGGAACGGACGGCCCAGACGGTCTGGTCGGCCTCGATGTAGTCGACCAAGGGGTTCTGCCTGAGCGCCTCGATGGCCTGCTCCGGGAGGCGGGCGGCGAAGCCCTGGATGGCGTGCTGGTACGTGAACCGCAGCTCGCCTCCGTGGGCGGCCACCAGGCGGTTGGCGAGATCAGGCACGCCGCGGGTCCCCTCGTTGAACACGACGATGTACTGGCCCGGGATGACGTTCTCCTGACCGATGACGACCTTCTCGTCTCCGGCGCTCGACATCTCCGAAGGCGAGGACAGCATCTCGACGCGGCACCCTGCAAGCGCTGCAAGCAGGGTCGCCATCCAAACGACCATCGCGAGTCGCTTCATGGCACTTGGCCCTCCGGTCGCGTCTGACTCGCGCACGCGGCTGCTTGCGCCGCAGTGCAGGGACACCACAGCAACGATCTACAACACTTGACGACGGCAATCAACTGAGACTCAGGCGGGATCCGGTGCAGGCGCGCGGTGGCGATGGCCTGGCGTACTGGGCCTGATGCGGCTCGAGAGGTCGGCTGTCTGATGCAGTTGCACCGCCTCTTGATGTAGCACGCAGGCGGGAGACGATAGCCTCCGCCGCACCCGCCGAGCCGTTCCGACCGGCGCTCCCGGGTCTGGACGCGGAACTCGCGGGGGGATAGCATGGAGGCTCGCCGTCGCCCGGCGCCGCCGGATCGGGCGCTTCCGGGCGCGCGGCACGAAGCCCGAGTCGTCGATGTGCCGGATCGCAGCGGCGCTGCCGGAGGGACGATGATGCGAACCCGCACGGAGTCGCAGCGCGTCGAGAGCCGCACGAAGGGACTTCGCTCGCTGATCGGCAACACGCCGCTTCTCGCGATCGAGTTCTCCTTCCGCGGACGCGCGCGCACGATCTACGCGAAGGCCGAGCACCTGAACACCACCGGGAGCATCAAGGACCGGATGGCGTTCCACATCGTCGCGCGCGGCTACGAGCGGGGCACGCTCAGGCCGGGGGACCTCATCGCCGAGGCGACAAGCGGGAACACGGGCATCGCCTTCGCGGCGATCGGCCGCACGCTCGGACACCCTGTCGTCATCTTCATGCCTGACTGGATGAGCGCGGAGCGCGTGAGCCTCATCAGGAGCCTCGGCGCCGAGGTGGTCCCTGTGAGCGCGGCGGAAGGCGGGTTCGTCGGGAGCATTCGGCGAGCCGAGGAGCTGGCCGCGGGGCGGGAGCGCGTCTTCCTGCCGAGGCAGTTCTCCAACGAGGACAACGTCGAGGCGCACTACGAGACGACCGGGCCGGAGATCTGGTGGCAGCTCCGGTTCCATTCTCTCCACCCCGACGCCTTCGTGGCGGGCGTCGGGACCGGCGGCACCATCATGGGAGCGGGCCGGTATCTGAAGGAAAGGCGTTCCTCGATCCGCCTCCACCCGCTCGAGCCGGCAAGCTCGCCGACGCTCTCGACCGGCTGCCGGGTGGGCCACCACCGGATCCAGGGCATCTCGGACGAGTTCATCCCGCCCATCGTGGATCTGAGCGCGCTCGACAGCGTGGTCGCGGTTGACGACGGCGACGCCATCCTCATGGCGCAGAAGCTCGCGAGCGAGCTGGGGCTCGGCGTCGGCATCTCGTCCGGCGCGAACTTCCTCGGGGCCCTCATGGTCCAGGAGGAACTCGGTGCGGACGCCGTCGCCGTCACGGTCTTCCCCGACGACAACAAGAAGTACCTGACGACCGACCTCCTGCGGGAGGAGCCGATCAAGCGCGGGTTCCTCGCTCCCGACGTGAAGCTGCTCGGCGTGCGCGCATTCAAGCGCGTGTGCTACACGTGCTGCGACCCGGGCGAGTGCGAGGACGTGGCGTCCAGGTTCATCGCCGAAGAGGGCGCGCTGCCCCACTGCCCGAGAAGGCAGTGAGGCGCGCCGCTCACGCCGCCTGTCTGATCCAGCCCCGCCCCAGGACGGACTCCCCGTCGTAGAGCACGGCCGCCTGGCCGGGCGCCGGCGCGCGGACCGGGCGGTCCGTGACGATCAGCGTCTCGTTCCCCGGCGCGATCTCCGTGCGCGCGCGAACCGCCGGGCTCCCGTGGCGGACCTGCACCTCGCAGCGCAGGGAACGCCCCTCGGGCGGCTCGTCCAGCCACGACATCCCGCCAGCCATGATCCGCGAGCGCTCGAGGTCGCGCTCGTCGTCCGTCACGACGACGGCCGCATCCTCGCGGCGGATGGCGGCGACCCAGTGAGGCCTCCCCGTCGCGATGCCGAGGCCGGTCCGCTGGCCGACGGTGTAGAGGTGGATGCCGGCGTGCCGGCCGAGCGTCGTGCCGTCGCGGTCCACGATGGGGCCCGGGGCCTCGGCGGCGCCGAAACGGAGGCGGAGCGTCTCGGCGAAGGTCATGCCGGGGGCGACGAGACACGCGTCCTGGCTCTCGCCGGCGTCCGCGCACGGGAGGCCGGCGGACCGAGCGAGGGCGCGCACGTCGGACTTCGACATGCCGCCGACGGGGAAGAGGGCCGCCGCGAGCTGGTCTCTCGTCAGGCCGGCAAGGAAGTACGACTGGTCCTTCGCCGCGTCGGGCGCCCGAAGGAGACTGACCGCGCCGTCGGCCCCGCGCTGCACGCGGGCGTAGTGGCCGGTCGCCACGGCCGAGGCGCCGGCGTCACGCGCCCAGTTCCGCAGGAAGCCGAACTTGATCCGCTCGTTGCAGAGGAAGCACGGGCTGGGCGTGCGCCCCGCCGCGTACTCGTTCCACGCCGGCCGGAGCACCCGCTCGTCGAACTCGCGGACGCACGAGACCACGTAGTGCCGGATGGCGAGCCGGTCCGCCACCGCCCGCGCCCGCGCGATGCCGTCGGCGCTGCAACACGACCTGGTGGGCCCCGACTCGTGGCACTTCTGAAGCCGCAGGGTGACGCCGATCACGTCGTGCCCCTGCTCGCGGAGGAGCAGAGCGGCGACGCTGCTGTCCACGCCGCCGCTCATGGCGACGACGATGCGGCGCGGCCCCGGTTCCGGGCTCGAGCGGGTCAGATGGTCCACAGAGCGACCTCGTCCTGGGTCACTGGTCTGCCAGGGGGACAGACCACGGTGGTGCCGTTGTGCGTGAGGACCGCCTCCGATGCCCTCGCCTTCCTGGCGAAGAAGAGGAGCAGCCCCGCCACCGTCGCGAGGTTGTCGTGGGCGAACGAGCCGCAGAGCAAGGCCGTGGGGCCGGGGCCGCTCCTGAGTTCGACGCGGGGCAACCCGTCGGCGAGCCCTTCGAGACGCTCGTTCTCCTCGCGGTTGCGTCCGAGCACGACCTTCAGGTCCTCGCGGAGCCGCAGGTGGCGTCCAATCGTCGCGAGCTTCGCGTCCCGGACCCCCCAGTCCGGGCAGCGGGCGAACAGGTCCCGCATCCGCCTCGCGATGATCGGGTCGGTCAGGAGGCACCCGCCCGCCGGACAACCGAAGACGTCGATGCTCTTCTTCCGGGCGAGGTCCAGCTGCGCCGCGCGGCTGCGGCCGCGGATGCCCAGGAGAGCCTCGCGGTTCACGAGGCCCTCCCGCTCCGGGATCGTCGGCTCCAGCAGGTGGGCGGACAGCGGGCGGAGCAGCCTGCCAACGAGGCCGCTCTCGCGCTCGATGAGGTCGAGCGCGCGGCGATGCTGCGACATCGGGCGCTGGGCCAGCACCTCGCCGGTCACGACGAACGAGGCGCTCGTCTCTTCCATGAGCGCCGCGGCCCGCCGGAGCATGTAGATGCGGCAGTCGATGCACGGGTTGAGCCCGCGTCCATGTCCGAAGCGCGGGTTCTCGACGATGCGAAGATACTCCATGCCCTTGTTCTCGACCCTGATCTCGACGCCGAGCGTGCGTGCCACCTCAGAGGCCAGATGGCAGCCTCCGGGGCTGCGGGGGCTGCACGTGCAGAACGGCCCGACGAAGTTCAGCGCGAGCACCCCGATGCCCTGTTCGAGCACGGCCGAGATCGCCAGCGTGCTGTCGAGCCCCCCGGAGAGGAGGCCGATCGCCGTCGCGCGCATGGGTCCTCCCCGGGCGCCCTCGGCCCCGGCCGTCAACTCTCGACTCCTCGCGCGTCGCGACCTGGAGCCGCTCTCTGCTGCTTCACCGTGTGCCGCGCGGCGAGCTCGTCCATGGTGAGCGAGGCGAGCACTCCGTCCACCGCCCGTGCCACGTCGCACCACACGTCGCGTGCGGCGCACCGCCGCGACCTTGGGCACGAGAGGGCGTCGTGCACGCAGGCGACCGGGGCGAGCGGGCCCTCGAGCGCGGCCACCACCTCGCGCGCGGTGATCGCGGATGGCTCGCGAGTCAGCGCGTATCCTCCTCGCGGTCCGCGCACGGCCGTCACGATGCCCGCGGCGCCGAGTCGGGCCGCGAGCACGCGCACGTACTTGCCCGAGATGCCCTGGTTCCTGGCGATGGCGCTTGCGGTCATCGGACCCCGGCCGCGGCAGGCTGCGAGCTCCATCACCACGCGCAGCCCGTAGCGTCCCCTGGTCGTTACCCTCATGGCTCCCTCCGTGCCCCGATGCTGTCACGGCTTCTGCGGATTGTCAAGTGAACCGCTTGACTTTGTGCGGGGCTGCTCTTGGCTGCCATCGCCGGTCAATCGTACGGCGTGACCATACGATGCGACCGTGCTTCCAGACGTGCTGCCGTCCCGCGCCCGCGCTGAGATCTCCCGGCTCCTGTATGGGGTATCCGCGCGGGAGGCCCATCTGCGCGAGATCGAGCGGCGCTCCGGGCTTGCGGTCGGGACCGTCCAGTAGGAGGTCAAGAAGCTCGAGGCGACGGAGCTTCTGGTCTCCCGCAGGGGCCGCAGCCGGCTGTACTGCGGCGCGAGCACAGCCCATCCGCTCCACGAGGATATCCCCAACCTGGTTCTCAAGACGTCGGGTCTGGTGGAGGTGCTGCGCGAGGCCCCGGCGGGGAAGGGCATCGGTGCGGCCTTGGTGTTCGGCTCAGTCGCACGGGGAGGAGAGGGCGCGGCGAGCGATGTGGATCTCATGGTCGTCGCGGGTGTCGGGCTCAAGACGGTCTCCGGCCGGCTGAGCGGTGCGTCCGAGAGGCTCGGTTATGAGGTGAACCCGCATGTGATGGACGCCGGCGAGCTCCGCCGGAGGCGGGAGTCGGGCGATCACTTCGTCCTGCGCGTGCTCGAGTCGCGGAAGCTGTTCGTGGTGGGGGATCAGGATGAGCATGCGCGACTGGGCTGAGAGCGGCTGGCTCCGTGCTCGCACGACAAGACGATCTTGCTCTACGCCGGAGGCTACCGTCCCGGGCACGCGCTCCATCACTACCGGGCGATCCAGGCGCTCGGGCTGATCCTCGGGGCGGACAGGAGTGCCGACGTCGAGTACCTCGAACTCTGCCACAAGAAGCCGAACATCATCGGATACGGCGCCGCGGGAACGATGGGCGCCCCAGAGGCAGATGAGCTAGCGGCATTCGTGGTGGGACTGCGCGAGGCCGTCGTTCTGGGGCTGCGCGGACATCATCCGGAGTTGCTCGGGGCGCAGGATCGTGCTGGCGGCCAGATGGATGGCAGACGTGCAAGGAGCCCGGGTCAGGTGACCCGGGCTCTTTCATGTTGGTAGCGCTTATGACGCCCAAAGGAAGAAGAGGCCAGTAGCGGTGACGCAGGTGAGGTTCACGCGGTTGCGGAGCGCCCCCCGACGGGGGCCCGAACCAGAGTGCGGCGGAAGTCGTGAACACGGGCCCCGGGAACCTGCTGCGGGGGCCTCTCGTTGACGCCCTCGGGCCCCGGCGAGGCCCCGCGGCAAAGAAGGGGCTTGACACCGAGAGGGTTCTCGGGCACGCTCACTTTGTCATGCAAAGGCCTTTGAGCCACGAACAGAAGGAGGCCCGCTGTGGCAGGGGATCGGATCGGGGAGCAGTTGTCGCTCATTCGGGCGACGATCGAGAGGAGCAAACGCGAGACAGCGGAGTCGGGGTGGTTCCTCATCTGGGCCGGGCTGCTCGGCGTCGCCGCCGTGCTGGTCGTGGGATGGCTGGAAGCGGCGCACCTTCATCGCCTTGTCCTGCCGACGATGGGGGTCCTGTTCGGAGCGATCGGCGCGGCCGGGTACGTCGTTGCCGCGCGTCGCGCCCGGACAGTGGGGGCGCGCTCGTATCCCGCCGCCGTCTGCCGCGCCGTCTGGTGCGCGTGCGCGGTGTCGGCGGTGATCGCCCTCTTCCTCCTGCCCGCTCTGCGCGTCTATCCGTGGAGCGTCGCGCCCGTTCTCGGCGCGCTCCTCACGGGGCTCGGAGTCTGCGCGTCCGGGGTCATCTTCGAGACGCCCGCGGTCGCGTGGTCCAGCCTCGCCTGGTGGGGCGGGGCGGTGGTGATGGCGGTGGTCGGGCGGCGGTTCAGTGGACCGATCATGGCGGCGGTACTGCTCTTCGGGATGGTGCTCCCCGGCGTCATCCTGAACGGCCGGGCAAGGCGGTCGCGGGGGACCCATGAGGGCTGAGCGCGACTTCGAGTTCGACCTCCTGATCCACTCCCCGGTCAGGCTCGCCGTCCTCTCCGTTCTCTCAGAGCTGGAGGACGCCGACTTCGTCTTCCTGAGGGAGACGGTCGGGGCCACGGACGGGAACCTGAGCACTCACCTGGCCCGGTTGGAGGAGGCCGGCTACGTGCGGATCAGGAAGGCCTTCGCGAACAGGAAGCCGCGCACGACGTGCGCGATCACGCCGAAGGGGAGGAAGGCCTTCGTGGCCTACCTCGAGCATCTGGAGCGAATCGTCCGGACCCATAGGGGCGTGAAGGGAGGACGCTATGCGTAGGGCCGTGATTCCCATGGCAGTCCTGATGCTGGCAGCCGCGTCGCCCGCGGCACCACGAGCCGAGCGCGTCGACGACCACCTTGCGGCGTTCCCAATTGCGCTCCGCGAGGCCGGCGGCGGTCCCCAGGCGTACACGCTCGACTACGACCTGTTCACGAGGGACATCACCGGAGCAACGCTGAGCCGCGTGCGCGTCGCCGCCACCTACACGAGGCAGCTCGAGGGCGCGCGCATGCGGTGGAGCGGAGTCACAGTCGCGGGCGCGGCAGGGGCCGACGAGCCCCCTCGGCCCGGAAGCCCGCTCGAGGCGATGGAGGGTCTCGAGTACGGGCTGGGCCCCGAGATCGTCGAGGAGCCGCTGTACGAGCGCTTCGCCGACGAGGACGTCAGGCACCTCGCCAAGACGATGGTGTGGGACGGCGCGATGGTCGAGGCCTTCGATCTCCTCCTCGGGACCTTCGGCGCGCTCCGCCTGAACGAGTCCGCGGGCGTCGCCGAGTTCGAGGACTTCGACGTGCGAATGGGCGACTGGGGCAGCCTCAAGATGCGCGGCCTCCGAGTCACGTGGTCGGGGGTCTCGATCATGCACGGGGAACCGTGCGCCGTTGTCCTCTACGAGTCGCTATCGAATCCCGTCGACGCGGGAACCGTGCGCGGCCGCTCCTGCTACTGGGGCCAGTTCTGGGTCTCGTGCGAGGACGGCGACATCGAGTGCCTGACGTTGAACGAGGACGTCATCCTCGAGATGCCCGCTGGGGGCACGACCGGCGCGCTCCTGAACATACAGCGCGAAGTCAGGTTCGAGAAGGCGGGCTGAGTGGCGAGCGACGAACGCGCGTGGCTCGAGATCCACCGCTGCGCGGAGCGCATGCTCGAGCGCGGCGTGCCCGCGGCGCTGCGCTCCCGGCTCCTGAGCGACGTGCTGCGGGCGCCCGACGGCGATCCCCGGCTCTCAGCGGCGCGGGCGGCGGCCGGCCGAGGGGCGCGTCGCCTGCGAGGGCGCGGCACACCCTAGCCGGATGCTGCCTCGATCACCGCGGCGATGCCCTGCCCGACGCCGATGCACATCGTGCAGAGCGCGTAGCGCCCCGCCGTGCGGCGGAGCTGGTAGACCGCCGTCGTGACGAGCCGCGCGCCGCTCATGCCGAGGGGATGTCCGAGCGCGATCGCGCCTCCGAGCGGGTTGATCCGCGGGTCGTCGTCCGCGAGGCCGAGCTGCCTGCTGCACGCGAGCGCCTGCGCCGCGAACGCCTCATTGAGCTCTATGATGTCCATCCGGTCCAGCGCCATGCCGAGCCTGGCCAGCAGCTTCCGCGTGGCCGGTACCGGGCCGATGCCCATGATGCGCGGGGGGACGCCGGCGGCCGCCGTGCCGAGGACGCGGGCGAGGGGCCGAAGACCGTGCTTCACGACGGCCGCCTCGGAGGCAAGGATGAGGGCCGCGGCTCCGTCGTTCACACCCGAGGCGTTCCCGGCGGTGACCGTCCCCGGATCCGCGAAGAGGGGCCGGAGCTTGGCCAGCTTCTCCAGGGACGTGCTCCGAGGATGCTCGTCGCTCGTCACGACGGCGGGTTCACCCTTCGGCTGCGGGACCTTGACCGGCGTGATCTCCTCCGCCAGGCGTCCGTCGGCCATCGCGGCGGCCGCCTTCGACTGGCTCCACATCGCGAAGCGGTCCTGGTCCTCGCGGCTGATCTTGAACTCCCGGGCCAGGTTCTCAGCCGTGATCGGCATCGGGTCGGACCCGTAGCGCTCGTGCATGCGCGGGTTGACGAACCGCCACCCGATGGTCGTGTCGAAGATCTCGGCAGTCCGGTCGAACGCCTTCGTCGCCTTGCCCATGACGAACGGCGCGCGCGACATGCTCTCGACGCCCCCGGCGATGACGAGTTCGGCCTCGGATGTCCGGATGGCGTTGGCGGCCGCGCCGACCGCGGCCATGCCCGAGCCGCACAGCCGGTTGAGCGTGCAGCCCGGGACCGTGTCGGGTAGCCCCGCCAGCAGGAGGGCCATGCGCGCGACATTCCGGTTGTCCTCGCCGGCCTGGTTGGCACAGCCGAGGAGCACGTCGTCCACGGCCGCCGGGTCGAGGCCGGCGTTCCGGGTCGTGAGGGCGCTCACGGGAACGGCGGCGAGGTCGTCGGCGCGGACCGGAGCGAGCGAACCGCCGTAGCTGCCTATCGGGGTACGGACGGCATCACAGATGAACACGTCCCGCATGGTCTCATCTTCCTGTCTGAGTGAGCGTGTCAGGCCGAGGAGTCGCGGAGGGTCTTGATCTTCCGGAGTCCAGCCAGCACCGCTTCAGTGAGCGCGTCGATCTCCCGCTCCGTCATCACGGTCGAGAGCATGGCCGTGCCGGTGCTTATCATGATGAACCCGCTGTCGAACAGGTGGTCGAGGAGCGCCTTCAGCATTCCGGCCTCCTCCGGCGTCGCGAAGGAGGACCGGTAGTCGGTCGGGGGCTCGGGCTTGAAGTGAATGCGGAACATGGATGCCGCCCCGGTAACGCACGCCGGGACGCCCGCGACGCTGATCGCCTCCGTGATCTGGCGTCGCGCCCTGTCGCCCAGCGCGTTCACGCGCTCGACGGCCGCGCGGTCGAAGAGCTTCATCGCCGTGTGGCCGGCCGTCATCGTGATCGGGTTGGCGGAGAACGTGCCCGCGTGCGGGAAGAGCGGGTTCCCGGAGAGGGGGTTCATCACGTCCATCACCTCTCGCCGTCCCGCCAGCGCGCCGACCGGGAACCCGCCCCCGATCATCTTCCCCATGGCGGTGAGATCGGGGCGGACGTCGTGCAGCTCCTGGACGCCGCCGTAGCCGGCCCTGTACGTGATGACCTCGTCGAACACGAGCAGGACGCCCCGTTCGCTCGTCCACGCGCGGAGAGCGGACAGGAACTCCGGGCGGATGGGGATGAGTCCGACGCGGTGCGGCACGGGATCGACGAGAACGCACGCGAGCCGGTCTGCGTGATCGTTCAGGATGGCCACGGCCCGTTCGGGGTCGTTGAACGGGATGACGACCACCTCGTCGAGCACCGACTGCGGCGTTCCGCGCGCCACGGCCACGCTCGCGGGGTGGTCGGGCGCCCCCCACGTGGCGGGAGCGGCGGTCTCGCTGATCTCCGCGTAGTCGTACAGCCCGTGGTACGCGCCCTCGACCTTCGCGATCATGGGGCGCCCCGTGTAGGCCCGCGACGCCTTCAGGCAGGCCATGACCGCCTCCGTGCCGGAGTTCACGAACCGGATCTTCTCGAAGGCGGGGGAGCGGCCGCACATGTGCTCCGCGTACTCGACCTCCTGCTCGGTGCCGAGCGTGAACGCCGTGCCGCGCGCAAGCTGCGCGGTCACCGCCTCCACGATCGCGGGGTGCGCGTGGCCGTGGATGAGCGACGCCATGTTGTTCGCGAAGTCGACGCGCTCCACGCCCTCGACGTCGAGCACGCGGCAGCCGCGGCCTCGCGCCGCGTAGAGGGGATGAGGCCTGCGGAGGATCGTGTTCCGGCTGACGCCGCCGGGCATGACCTTGAGAGCGCGTTCGTACAGCTGCTCGCTGCGGCTCTTCGGCGGTGTCATGCTCGACGACCTCGAGCGTCGCCGGGCGCCTCAGACTCGCCGCCCGCGGTGAGCGGCGCGCCCGTCTGCGTTCGAAGGTAGTCCAGGTCGGCTCCCGGCGCGAGGTCGATGACGACGAGACCCCCCGGCCGCACCTCGAGCACCGCGAGGTCGGTGTAGATGCGGTTCACGACGCGCCTGCCGGTCAGAGGGTAGGTGCAGGACGGGACGATCTTCGGTTCGCCGGCCTTGGTGACGTGCTGCGTGATGACGTAGATGGTCTTCACGCCGGCGACGAGGTCCATCGCGCCGCCGACGGCCGGGATGCTGCCGGGCTCGCCGGTCGTCCAGTTGGCCAGGTCTCCCTCGGCCGACACCTGCAGGGCGCCGAGCACGCAGAGGTCTATGTGCCGTCCTCGGATCATGCAGAAGCTGTCGGCGTGGTGGAAGTACGCCGCGCCGGGGATGGCCGTCACCGCCTTCTTGCCGGCGTTGATGAGCTCGGGGTCCTCGTCGCCAGGCGCCGGCGGCGGGCCCATGCCGAGAAGGCCGTTCTCGGTGTGGTAGATGACCTCACGGCCCTCGGGGACGAACTTGGCCACCAGTTCGGGGATGCCGATGCCCAGGTTGACGTAGGAGCCGTCGGGGATGTCGATGGCCAGGCGCCTGGCCATGTCGTCCCGGCTCCACCCTTTCTGGGCCTTGGGTTCGCTCGTCATGGGTACTTCCGCCCCTCCCGCACCAGCACCGACTCCTGCGCCGGCTCCGCCACGTGCACCACGCGATGCACGAAGATCCCGGGCGTCACCACGCACTCCGGGTCGATCTCGCCCGGCCGGACGATCTCCTCCACCTGCACGATCGTCGTCTCGGCGGCCGTGCACATGATGGGCCCGAAGTTGCGCGCCGTCTTGTTGTACACGAGGTTGCCGTAGCGATCGGCCCGCCTGGCTCTCACGAGCGCGAAGTCGCCCCTCAGACCGTACTCCATCACGCAGTCGTGGCCGTCGAAACGCCGCAGCTCCTTGCCTTCCTGAAGAACGGTCCCCACGCACGACGGCGTGTAGAACGCGGGGATGCCCGCGCCGCCGGCTCGGATGCGCTCCGCGAGCGTCCCCTGCGGGACCAGCTCGAGCTCGATCCTGCCGGCGCGGTACAGCTCGGGGAAGACCCTCGATCCCTCGGTGCGAGGGAAGGAGCAGATCATCTTCCGGACCTGCCCGTTCCTGATGAGCGCCGCAAGGCCGACCTCACCGCTTCCGGTGTTGTTGCTCACCACCGTGAGGTCCCCGGCGCCGTGGTCGATGAGGGCGTGGATGAGCTCGATCGGGCTCCCGGCCTCGCCGAAGCCTCCGATGAGGACCGTCGCGCCGTCGCCGATGTCGCGCACGGCGTCGGCGACGGACGCCACCTGCTTGTCGATCATTGCCCCTCCGGCGACGACGTCCCGGGCCCGCGGCCCGCCTCCGAGTCCCTCTTGGCGATCTTCCGCCCGCGAAGCGCCTCGACCAGAGCGGCCTCGATCTCCCGCTGCCCCTTCCTGAAGAAGAACTCCGGGCGGTCGAAGGGCAGCAGAAGGTCGATGGTGTTCTGCTTGTCGTCGTACTTCGCGAGGAACACGCCGTTCAGCCACTTCATGTCGCGGCCCTCGGTGAACTTCAGGGCGAACGCCTTCTCCCCGTTCACCTCGGTGGTTCCCAGGAGCGAGATCTTCCCCGCCGACGATGTCATCGAGATGTAGCGGGTGGGCCTGTAGAGGGACGCGAGCGAGCGGTGAATGAGGTCCGCGATCTTCGCCACGGCGGAGAGCGGTGCGGTGAAGTAGTGGTGTTCCCCGGTGGGTCTTGCGAGGTACATCGAGTGGAACCCGATCTGGAGATGGCCCATGAGGCGGGCAAGCTCGATCCAGTTCCGCGCGGTGCGCTCGACGTCGACGTCGCCCTTCGCGTCTTCGAAGAGGCTCACGTGGTTCATCATCGGGCTCTGGTTGCGCACGACGACGTGGTGCCGCTGCAGCCTGCGGACGGCCGCGATCGTGCTCG
>VGIX01000019.1 GCA_016867725.1 Candidatus Effluviviaceae Genus I sp. | reverse complement strand
ACGGCGGTCTCGAGCTCCAACCCACGGCGCAGGCGGACACAGGGAGGTGCCTCATGAGAGGAAGAGCGTGGGCGACGGCTGTGTGCATTGGCCTCTGCCTTGCGGCCGTCCAGACGCCGGTCGGCGCAGAGGATGTAGACGCCGGGCCTGCCAAGCAGGGGTGGCTCGGTGTGAGCATCACCGACATCACCGACGAGGTCCGTGGCAAGCACTCCGTTCCGCCGGACGTCACGGGTGTTCTCGTGCTCGAGGTCCACGACGGAAGCCCCGCTGAGAAGGCCGGCATCAAGGAAGGAGACGCCATCACAACAGCGGCCGGCAGAGCGATCGCCGACGTGGCTGCCATGGTCGATGTCGTGAGAGGCACGGCGCCCGGAAGCGACATCGCCATCGTCGTTCTGAGAGATGGGAAGCCGCTGACGCTGAACACGACGGTTGCCGAACGAGAGAAGGCCCGAATCGCAGTGCTTGGGGGCCTCGATGGACTCCAGGCGCTCAAGGCGCTCAAGGAGATCGACCTCGACCTGCCGTGGGTCGACGTCGGCCTGTCGGGAGCGGCGGGACGAGGACGACTCGGCGTGTACATCGACGATCTGAGCGAGGGACTCGCCGAGCACTTCGCTGTCCCCGGAGGCAAGGGTGTCCTCGTCGAAGACGTCGTGAAGGGTGGGCCCGCGGAGAAGGCGGGGATTCGCCCAGGCGATGTGATTCTCAAGATCGGCGACACCCCGGTCGGCAGCACCGCTGAGCTCCGAGACGCCATCGGGAGCATCGGGGCGGGCCAGGAGACGAAGGTCGTCGTCTGGCGCGACCGCAAGAAGATCACGCTGGCCGCGACGATCGAGGAGTCGGAGCACGCCCGAGCCGTGAGGGCGTATGTGAGAGCCGCAGGAGACGGAGAGAAGGTCCGGCAGATCCGCATCATCGAGACCGAGAGGGCGGAGCTCAAGGAGGCCGTCGAGGAGCTGAAGGACGAGATCCGCGAGCTGAAGGACGAGATTCGCAGACTGAAGAAGCAGATCGACTCGGAGTAGGCGTCCCTGCTTGCCGCACAGAGACGACGCCCCCGCCGCCTGGCGGGGGCGTCGCGCTGTCACGCCGCGTCACAGCGCGGCGTCCGGCCGCGCCTCGCGGAAGAGCGCGCGGACTCGGGCTTCGTAGGCCGCTGTCAGCGTCATGCCCCTCCGCGCCATGACGCGTCGCGCAGTGGCGAGTGCCCTGTCGACGTCGTGGAGAACGAACCCGCCCCCTGTGCCCCACGAGAACGCCGGGATGCTCCTGGGCGTCGGTCCGGACGACAGCACACTGCAGAACGCGCCGACGACGGTCCCGGTGCCGAGCTTCGTGCCGATCGCCGTCTTGGAGTGGTCACCGACCACGGCCCCGACGTGCGTGAGCCCGGTGTCCACGAGCTCGCCGCCGATCTCAACGCGCACATCTCCGTAGTTGTTCTTGAGATCGCTCCCGTCGGTCGCAGCCCCGATGTTGACCCAGCTTCCGAGATACGAGTGCCCCAGGAACCCGTCGTGCTGCTTGTTCGTGAACGACTGGAGAACGGACGCCTCTACCTCTCCCCCGACTTTGCACACCGGGCCGATGGAGGTCCCTCCGTAGATCCGCGCGCCGGCCCTCACGACGGACCGCGCGCCGACAGCCGCCGGGCCGATGACGACCGCGTTCGCCATGACGGTCGCTCCCTCGCCGATCACCACGGGGCCCGCGGCGGCGTCGATCACCGCGCCGGGCCCCACCGTCGCTCCTTCGCCGATCGCGACGCGGCCCGGCTCGATGAGGTGAGCCCCCGGGTGCACGAGCCCCTTCACGCCGCACAGCACGCCGCGCAGCTCGGCGTCGGCCGCGATCTCTCCCGCCGTGAGCTCCACGATATCCCAGGGGCGGGAGACCAGGCGAGCCGGGACGTCGACCGCGGCGTCGATGCCGAGCACGGCGACATCACCTCCCGACCGCCCGAACGCTCCGACGCGCCCTCGGACGTCGCGCTCGATCCGGGCGCCGACGGCGGCGTTGCCCGCCCGAAGGACCGCCTCGCCCGACACCGCCTCGGCGGCCGCGAGCAGCCGCTCGTCCGCAAGCGCCCTCCCCGACACGAGGACTGTCGGCCCGTCGCCGAGCCCGTCGATGCCTCGCCGGGGCAACTCCTCGGCGAACACGTCGGCGAGCTCCGCCCTCGGCAGCAGCGCCACGCGCCACCGGGGACGGCGCATCTCCCACTTCTCACGGAGACGGAATACGCCGCATCTCAAGGAGAACATCGGGCGAAGCGACGTAAGCGGTCCGAAGGCGCGGTGCTGACCGTCCTCGAACAACACCACCTGCATGACGACCATCCCCTTTCACCCGCTGGCGGCGCCGCGGCCCCGGGTTGCCGCGTGACTCGGACCTTGCGCCGGCATCACTCCGGCGCAGCCAGCTCGGACCTGAGCTTGAGGTAGCTCTCATAGCGCCCGTGGTCGATGTCCCCAGCGGCCACCGCCTGCTTCACCGCGCAGTCCGGCTCCAGACCGTGGCTGCATGCCTTGAACCTGCACCGGGGGGCGTGCCTGCGGATCTCCGGGAACAGGTCCCCGATGTCCTCTGAACGCACGCGCCACAGCCCGAGCTCACGGAACCCCGGCGTGTCGACGACCATTCCCCCTGCGGAGAGCCGGAAGACGGTGACGCTCGATGTCGTGTGCCTCCCCTTCCCCGTCTTCCGGCTCACCGCCGCTACCCGGATGCCCAGGCCCGGCTCCAGCGCGTTGAGCAGTGAGCTCTTCCCAGCCCCGCTGGGACCGGCGAGAACGGAGAATCTGCCGGTCATGCGCCCGGAAAGCTCTGCGACACCGCTCCCATCCTGCGCGCACGTCAGGACGACCGGGTAGTCCGCCAGCTCGTAGGCTCTCGCCGCGGCGCGCCGCTCGTCGTCCGTCGACAGGTCGATCTTGTTGAGCGCCACGACCGATGAGAGCCCCGCCTCCTCAGCAACAACGAGGAAGCGGTCGATGAGTCTCCGGTTGAGCCGCGGTTCGCCGAAGGACGCGACAACGACGAGCTGGTCCGCGTTCGCGACGACCACCTGTTCGGTCGCGCGCTTCGCGCCCGGGAGGCGTCGCGAGAGCACGGTCGCGCGCGGCAGCACGTCGTTGATGACACCCGTTCCGTCGTCGAGCATCTCGAGACGCACGCGATCGCCCGGAGCGATGGGTTTGTCGCCCTCCGTGAAGGCGATGAAGTGGCGCCCCCTGAGGCTCGACCGGATCACAAGGCCGCTGTCCAGGGCGACCTCCCAGTCGTCCCTGTGGCACGCGACGACGGTTCCCTCGACGTGCTCGCTCATGGTCCGATGCGGTCCCGCACCGCGGTGACGGCAGCGGCACAGGCCGCGGCAGCCCTATCGTATGTGCGACAGCAGCTCAGCGTGGATCCGTCCGTTGCTCGCGACGATGTCGCCGCGCCTGTGGTCCCACGCGCCGCCGCCGAAGTTCGTGACGGCGCCGCCTGCCTCGCGGACGACGAGCCCGCCGGCGGCGACGTCCCATGGCCTGAGCCCGAGCTCCCAGTAGCCGTCCAGACGCCCGCGCGCGACGTACGCGAGATCGAGCGCGGCCGATCCGGCGCGCCGGATCCCCCGCGCGGCGAGCACGACCCTGTTGAGGTTCGCGAGGTTGTTGTCCGTGCGCTCGCTTCTGTCGTACGGGAACCCTGTTGCGACGAGTGAGTCAGCGAGCGCTCCCGCGTCCGACACGCGAAGCGGCCTCCCGTTCAGCGTCGCCCCGCCGCCGGCTTCGGCCGCGAACATCTCGTCGCGCAGGGGGTCATAGACGACGCCCGCCGCCGGCGCGCCGTCCTCTTCCACCCCGATCGCCACGGAGAAGAACGGATACCCGTGCGCGTAGTTGTTCGTGCCGTCGAGCGGATCGACGATCCAGACCCTCCCGGTGCTGCCGGCCTTCGAAGAACCCTCCTCAGCGAGGATGGCGTCTCCCGGGAAGGCGTCGCGGATGGCGCGCACGATGGCGTCCTCGGCGGCCCGGTCCATCGTCGTCACGAGCTCCCGCGGGCTCTTCAGGGCCACGTCCATCGGACGCTCGAAGCCGGCCGCGAGGATTCCCCCCGCCGTGCGCGCCGCCTCGATGGCCGTCGTAAGCGCATCTCCCATGGAGTCGACATGGTAGATGCAGCAGCCGCCCGAATCAACCACCAAGACGGCGCCCGTGTCCCACCTACCGCCTGCCTGCGAGGTCCGGCTTGACCGGGGGAGCTCGTCGGCCTAGAGTTGATGCCAACGCGTTCACTCGCAGGCCGTCGGCCGGCGCCGCCAGCGCCAGCGTCGACGGCCCGCTTTCACGGACAGGCGGCACGGGCCGCCGGGGAGATGAGGACATGCGTTCGATCGCGCGCGCCTTGTGCCTGACGGCTGTCGTCGCGCTGCTCCTGTGCGGGACGGCGGCCGCGTCGGACTTCATCAGGAGGGTCCTGCCGGAGAACGGCCTCACGGTCATCGTCCAGGAGAACCGGTCGGCGCCGGTCGTGAACGTCCGCTGCTACGTCCGCGCCGGGTCCATCCTCGAGGGGAAGTACCTGGGAGCGGGGATCTCTCACTACGTCGAGCACCTCATCGGCGATGAGACGACCACGCGCTCGATGGAACAGATCGAGAAGGAGATCGAGGCGATCGGCGGG
The DNA here is from genome assembly GCA_016867725.1 of Candidatus Effluviviaceae Genus I sp. NCBI lineage: Bacteria > Candidatus Effluviviacota > Candidatus Effluviviaceae > Candidatus Effluviviaceae Genus I sp. The sequence goes on along the minus strand of VGIX01000019.1, from coordinate 28,938 downwards.
GGACACAACGCGTACACGACCAAGGACCACGCCTGCTACTTCATCGAGACGTCGCGCGACAACTTCGACAAGGCCCTCGACCTCCTGGTGGACCAGATGATGAACTCCACGATGCCTCAGGAGGCCGTGGACACCCAGCAGGGCATCATCACGCGCGAGATCAACATGGGCTACGACGAGCCGAGGAGGCGGCTGTACAACCTCTACGGCGAGACCATGTTCCGCGTCCACCCGACGAAGTACCCCGTCATCGGCTACGTGGAGAACTTCCTGCAGCTGACCCGGAACGACGTGCTCGACTACTACTCGCGGATGTACGTGCCCAACAACATGGTGTTCGTGGTCGTCGGCGACGTCGACGCCGAGGAGGCGTACGCGAAGGTCCGCGAGGCGTTCCGGCCGTATCCCCGAAGGCCCATCGAGCTTCCGACGCTCCCCTCGGAGCCGCCGCAGCTGGGGCGGCGCGAGCAGCGCGAGCAGCGCGACCTCGACATGGCGTACGTCCTCATGGGCTACCACACGGTGCCGCTCGCCCATCCCGACCTCTACCCGCTGGACATCCTGTCGTTCGTGCTGTCCGAGGGCAAGAGCTCGAGGCTGCACAGGAGGCTCGTCGAGGAGCTGGGCCTCGTGTACTCCGTCAGCACGTCCTCGCACACTCCGTCCTACGACGCGGGCAGCTTCTCCGTCAGCATGGCCCTCGACCCCGCCAACATCGACGAAGCGGTGCGCGTCGCCGCCGAGGAGATCTACGCGCTCAGGAACAGGAAGGTCACCGGCGAGGAGCTGGCCACGGCGAAGAAGCTCAAGACGGCGGAGTTCTTCTTCGGACGGCAGGACATGGAGAGCATCGCCTCGAGTCTCGGCACGTCGGAGCTGAGCGCGGGGACCCCCGACTTCGATCGGCGGTACGCCGAGCGCATCCAGGGTGTGACCGCCGACCAGATCCAGGCCGCCGTGAGAAGGTACTTCCGCGACGACAACCTCACGGTCGCGGTGCTCGAGCCCGCGCGGGACGCGGCGCCTGAGAGGGCCCGCGCAGCCGACGCCGAGATCGGTGAGCTCAAGGGGTACGTCCTCCCGAACGGGCTCACGCTCCTCGTGAAGGAGAACCGCACGAACCCCATCGTCTCCATCGGGAGCTACACGCTCGCCGGCGCGCGCGTCGAGAGTGATGATACGGCCGGCTCCGCGAACTTCGTCGCGCGCATGCTGCCCCGCGGCACGAAGAAGATGACCGGAGAGCGCATCAGCCGCGAGCTCGACGCGATGGGCGCGTCGCTCTCGTGCAGCGCCAACCACACGAGGATCGAGTGCGACATGACGGTGCTCCGCGAGGACTTCCCGAGGGGACTCGCGATCCTCGCCGACGTCATGCAGAACCCGAGGTTCGATCGCGCCGAGATCGAGAAGGAGCGATCTCTCATCCAGGCGCAGCTCCTCGCCCGGCGCGACGACTGGACCACCGACGCCATGGACAGGATGGTCGCGGAGCTCTTCGCGGGCCACCCGTACGGCCGCTGCCCCGCGGGCACGAGCGAGACGGTGGCGGCGCTCACGCGGGACGACCTCGCCGCCTTCCACGCGTCGCGCGTCACGCCCGGCAACACCGTTCTCACGGTGTTCGGCGACGTGAAGGCGGAGGAGGTGGTCGGCCAGGTGCGGAAGCTGTTCAAGGGCTGGACGCCGTCGAAGCGCACCCTGCCGCCGCCGGTCGCGGCCGACGCGCGCACGGAGCCCGGGCGGCTCACGAGCTATCACAACCGCGCGCAGACGGTGATCTTCATGGGCTACGAGGGCATGCCGTACTCGTCGAAGGACCGCCACGCGATGGACGTGCTGGACGGCATCATCTCCGGCATCAACTACCCCGGCGGCTGGCTGCACACCGACCTTCGGGGCAACTCGCTGGTCTACGTCGTGCACGCGTACAACTGGACCGGGATCGACAGGGGCTACTTCGGCATCTACGCGGCGACGTACGACGAGGCGCTCGAGCAGGTCCTGAACATCATCGACGGGCACGTCGCGCGCATCGCCTCGGCGCCGGTCACGGACGAGGAGCTCGAGCACGCCAAGCAGCTCTGCATCGTGATGAACGAGACGCAGCGGCAGACGAACTCCTCGCAGGCGAGGGACGCGGCGATCAGCGAGCTCTACGGGCTCGGACCGCGCCACAACGAGGACTATCGTGAGAGGATCGGGGCCGTCACGAAGGACGACGTCCTGAGGGTCGCGCAGAGGTACCTCAGAGACCCCGTCACGGTTCTGAGGCGACCGACCCCGCAGGAGGAGAGGATCGAGGAGCATCCGTAGGATCCGGGCCTCGGCGCGAGGCCCTCACGCGATCGAACCATCGTGCGGACGCGGCGACCATCCAGATGGCGCCGCGTCCGCACGTGAGGCCCACGACCGCGCCGCCCAGGACATCGCCCGGGTAGTGCAGTCCGACGCGCACCCTGGAGTAGGCCACGAGCGCTGCGAGCGCGAACGCGAGGAGCGCGAACCGCGGCCACCTCCACGAGAGGACCGTCGCTGCGGCGAACGAGTTCGCGGCGTGCGCCGACGGGAACGAGAACGCCTTGGAGCGCCCGACGAGCAGACGCACCGCGTCCGCGGGAAGCGCGTTCGACGGGCGCACGCGGGCGACGAGCGGCTTGAGCACGCTGCAAGAGAGCTGGTCCGAGAGCGCGACGGCGATGACGAGCATCGCGGCCGCCATCCTGCCCTTCTTCCCTCCCCAGACGACGAGCGCGATCCACAGACCGGCAAGCACCGGGACCCAGTGGTCCTGTGTCGTCACGAAGACCATGACGCGGTCGATCGCCGGATGTCCCGCGGCGCCGTTCGCAAGGCGGAAGAGCGCCGTGTCGAGATCGAGGAGCCTGCCGAACAAGGGGACCTCCCCGCGCGTCACCGGCCGCCGGCGCCGCGCCGTTCCGCCTCGCCCGTCATCGGAACGAACCGCACGGGAAGCACGCTCCGCTCGACGAATCCCGTGTCCGTTCGCGTGATCTCACGAAGCTCCTGGATGACCTCTCCCACCGGGATGACGAGCTTCCCGCCGACGGCGAGCTGGTCGAGGAGCGGTTGCGGCACGTGACCGGGCGCGGCCGTGACGACGATCGCGTCGAACGGCGCGCGGTCGGGCCATCCGCGGTAGCCGTCGCCGCTCCGGACGACGACGTTGCCGTATCCGAGGCGACGAAGCCTCTCGGCCGCCTCCGCCGCGAGCGGCTCGACGATCTCGATCGTGTACACGCTGTCGGCCAGCTCGGCGAGCACCGCCGCCTGGTAGCCGGAGCCCGTGCCGATCTCGAGCGCCCGCTCACCGGGTCCGATGTCGGCCAGCTCGGTCATGAGCGCGACGACGTACGGCTGCGAGATGGTCTGGTCGTGCCCGATCGGGAGCGGGTGGTCCGCGTGAGCTTGTGAGGCGAGATCCTCCGGGACGAAGAGGTGCCTCGGGACGCGCCGCATGGCATCGAGCACGCGAGGGTCCGTCACGCCTCGCGCCTGGATCTGCTGCGAGACCATGCGCGCCCGCGCCGACGCCTGCTGGTCGGCCGGCTCGGGTCGCGAGCTGCCGTCGGCGACCGGCCGGCATCCGACGAGCAGGGCGGCCGCGAGCAGCGCGCAGGCGGCCGTGGTCGGACCGCGTCGCGGCCTCACGGCCGTGCTCCCTCCTTGCCCGACTCGAGGCGCAGTCTCTCCACGCGCGCGCGAACCGCCGCCACGTTGCTCGCCGTCGGCGCGCTCTCGACGTAGCGCTCGAGCGCGCGCAGCTGTTCGCGCTTCATCCCCAGCGCCTCGTAGACGGCCGCCACGCTGAAGTAGGCATCCGCGTAGCTCGGATCGATCTCGAGGGCCCTCTCGAGCTCGCCCCTGGCCTCGTCGATCCTCCTGAGCCTCAGGAGCGCAGCACCAAGGAAGTAGCGAGGCTGTGCGAAGTCGGGGCCAGCCTCGATGGAGGCGAGCAGATACGGCATCGACTCCTCGGCACGGTTGTTCGCCAGAAGCTCCGCGCCCATCCTGCAGAGAAGTCTGCTTACGGCCTCCGCGACCACGGGATCGTCCGGGCTCTCCGAGGCCGCGGCGCGGTATGCGGCGTACTCGTCCTCGGTCCTCCCTGCCTCGGCCGCCGCCAGACCGATCGCCACGAGCCTCCGCGCCGACGCCCTCCGCGTCACGGCGTCCGCGATCGCCCCCGCCTCGCCCTGCGGCAGCCCAGCGAGAAGAGCCCCGGGATCGATCCTGAACGCGTCGAGCGCCTCGAGCTGCTCCCCCTTCCACTGCCTGTACATGTTGCGCGGCGTCGAGAACTCGAGCTGAAGTCCGTCGTCGGTGTGAAGCGGCCCGGCGCCGGCGTACCGCACCAGGGCCTCCCCGCCGGTCACGAAGAGCCCCGACCAGTCAGCGACCGTCCGGACGCGGATGGACGCGAGGTCGTCACCGATCAGCGGATCGGCGAGCCTCCGTGCGACGGTCCCGTGGTCCACGAGCGCCGGCCTTCCGACCGTGCCGACGAACATGTAGTCGACGGCCGGGTCGATCTCCCAGAGCGTGGCGTGCTCGAACACCGAGGCGAACGTCCGCGCCATCATGCGGAACTCGCCGGGCGACATGTTGTACGCCTGGAACCAGATCCCGACGACGCCCCCCGGCGCCGTCCTCGCCTTCGCAAGCTCGAGGAACTCGCGGGTGAGCAGGTTCGAAACGCCCGAGACCCACGGGTTGGGCGGCTCGGAGATGATGACGTCGTAGACGCGGTCCGTGAACGCAACGTGATTGCGGCCGTCCTCGATGATGACGGACACGCGCGGATCGTCGAGGCAGTGACGGTTCGCCTCGGCGAAGAAGGTCCTCGCGACCTCCACCATCGCCGGCGCGATCTCGACGCAATCGATGCGCTCGACGGGGTATGTCGCCACGGACCCCACCGTGACCCCGCTCGCGAGACCGATGACGAGCGCGCTCTTCGGATCCGGGTGCAGCATCATCGGAACGTGCCCCAGGAGCCGCTGCGTCTTCATGTCCGGGCCGGTCGAGGCCTCGGTCTTCCCGTTGGCCTGAAGGAAGAGCTCGTTCCTCACGCGGCGCACGGTCACGGTCGTCGCGACGCCCTCCTTGTGGTACAGGATCTCACCGGAGTGCCGGAGCACGTCCTCCCTCGACATGTTCCACGCCTGCGCCTGCCGCGCGTACATGTCGGCATAGAGGTACGCCCCGCTCGACATGATGACCGGGTCCCACCGCGGAACCCGAGGAAGGAAGAGCACGAGCGTGAGGATCGCGGCCGCCGGGGCCGCGAGCTTCCTGAAGCGCGACGCCGAGGGGCTGGCGAGCGCGAGCGCCGAGCCGAGCGCGACGTTCACCACGACGGCGACCGCGATGGACCGCTGGATCCCGATCCACGGGATGAGCACGAACCCTCCCGCGAACGACCCTGCGATCGCCCCGAGCGTGTTCGACGCGTACGCGCTCCCGACCGAGCGCCCCACCGTCTCCACGCGCTTCGTGAAGAGCTTGACGACCGTCGGGAAGACGCCCCCGAGGAGCACCGTCGGAGCGAGGACGAGGAGGAAGACGATGAGGAACTCGACCGCCATCAGGAGCGGGAACGAACCGGAGTAGTCCTCGATGACGGCGATCATCGCGATCGGGAGCCTGCCCAGGATCGGAACGACGCCGAGCGCGGCCGCTCCGACGCCGATCTCGATCCAGCCGAAGAGCAGGAGGAGGTCTCTGTTCCGGTCAACGAGCCGCGCGAAGACCGCGGCGCCGATGGTGAGCCCGAGGACGTACGCCGTGAGCGTGATGCTCACCGCGTACACGGACGATCCGAGGACGAGCGAGAGCGTGCGCATCCACGCCACCTGATACACCATCGCCGCGAAGCCCGAGAGCGCGAAGGCGGCGAGCACGAAGGCCAGCACGCGGTCCGAGTGGACCGCGTGCCCGTGGGCCGGCTGGCGCGCTTCGACCTTCACGATCTTCGCCGCCCTCTCGCCGCCCTTCGGCTTCGGCGCCCGCCGCTCGCGCGCGCCGCCACCCCGGTGATGGAGCGCGACGGCCGCGACGGCGATGACGATGTTGGCGACGGCGGCCGAGAGGATCGTGCCCCACATCCCGAGCAGCGGCATGAGCACGAATCCGGCGCCGAACGCCCCCACGACGGCGCCGAGCGAGTTCACCGCGTAGAGCTGCCCGACGGTCTCGCCGAGGCTGTCGTAGCGCTTCGTGAGGTGGCGCGACAGGACCGGCAGCGTCGCGCCCATGAGGGTCGTGGGCACGATGAGCACGAGGCCGGAGACGAGAAACCGCACGGCGCTCCACGAGTGCGCCAGACCCGCGAGGTTCTGGTAGGCCGCGCGGTAGAGCGGCATGGTCGCGGCGATGATGGCCGGGACGAGGAGGCAGTAGATGCCGATGGCGCCCTGAAGCAGGCCGTAGATGCGCAGGGTGTCGCTCCGCCTGTCGACGAACCTGCCCGCGAGGAAGCTCCCGAGCGCAAGGCCCGCCATGTAGACGGTGAGCACGGTCGTGATGGAGTACACCGACGCGCCCATGACGCGCTCGAGGAGGCGCGCCCACACAACCTCGTAGATGAGCCCGGCGACGCCGGACAGGAAGAAGAAGACGAGGATGAGGCGCTTCGGCACGGGGGTCCGCTGCATGTCCGATCTCCTGTCCTCGTGGTGCGAAGACCGCGCTCAAGGGGTGCCCTATCGTACGCCGTCGCCCGTGCGGGCGTCAACAGCGCGGCCCGGAGCCCGCGGACGGCGTCCCCATCCGAGCGGGAAAGCGGCGGGGCCCCCGCGGCATCCGCGGGGGCCCCGCACGCAGACATCGGCAGACGGGCGCTCTGCTACTTCACGAGGATCATCTTCCGCGCGAGCTCCTCCCCGTCCGCGACGAGCCTGTAGAAGTAGATGCCCGACGAGGCGCGTTCGCCCGCGTACGTGAGCCCGTCCCAGACGGCCGTGTAGCGGTTGGGCGCGAGCGTCTGGTCCACGACGGTCCTCACGAACCTGCCCGCGACGTCGTAGATGCTGAGCACTACCCGGGCCTCCGCCGGGACCGAGTAGTTGATGCTCGTGACCGGGTTGAACGGGTTCGGGACGTTCTGCGCCAGCGAGAGCGCGCGCGGCGGTCCGTCCGGCACCTGCGCGTCCGACGTGACGGAGAAGTCGGCGCCGGAGTCGTCGTGCCACGCGAGCCCCGCGGCGTCGCGGGCGATGACGCGGACGCGGGATGTGGCGCTCGATCCCTCGGGCACGGTCCACGAGAAGGACCCGTCGTTGGCCTCCTCGGCGGCCACCGTGTCCGGGAAGGTCGCGCCGCTGTCCCACGAGCGCAGGATGTCCACGGAGACCACGCCCACGTTGTCGGTCGCCGTCCAGGTGATCACGCACTCCTCGCCCGAGGTCAGCTCCTCGCCGCCCGCCGGATGCGTGAGCGCCACGCTCGGCTGCTCGGTGTCCGGCCACTCGTCCACGATCCACTCGAGCGCGCGCCTGAGGATGGTGTCCTGCATCGCGGTCGTCGTGACGCCCTCCAGTCCGAACGCAAGATGCACGATGCGATGATCTCCCGCGTACTTGAGCGCGCCCTGGGCGCCGGGGCCGTACTCGAACACCGCGCTGGCCCCCGCCCGCGGCTCGATCTCGCTCGGGTAGAACTGGTTCCTCGCGCTCCCGGCGCCGTTCAGCGTGAACGAGAGCCCGTTCCCGATCGGACAGCCCGCGACGCCCGTGAGGCTTCTGTACCCCGAGTCGTCCTCGATGTAGTCGGCGTGCAGGTAGTCGTTGTAGAAGGCGATCTTGGCCGGGTCGTTCTGGTAGTTAAGATACCAGCCGATGTCCTCGCCCGAGAAGACGATGCGCCCGCCCGCGTCCAGATGCTGCGAGATGGCGCTCCGGTTGGCGCTTCCGAGGCCGCCTCCCCATCCGGTGTCCCAGATCGTCACGATGTATCGCTCGAGCTCCGAGAGCGGGACGTCGCCGTCGAAGTCCTCCGACCACATCTCGTACGCGTACCCGTTCCGGTCCAGGGCCGCCTCGAACCACCGCTGCGTGCCCTCGCCTGCGTCATCGTCCACAAGCAGGATGGGACAGGGCCCGAGCTTGACCCCGAAGGTGTCGGCTGCCGCGTAGCCGCCGTCCGCGGTGATGGTGAGTACGAACTCGGCGACGGCGCCGGCCGGGGCGAACTGGTCGACCGCCATGACGAACGCCGGGGAGCCCTGAGCCGTCTGCGCGGGAGCCATGCTTCCATACGACGCGTCCGACTGAAGCACCGACGCGTGGGAGGTGATCGACGACAGCGTTGCCTGAACGCCCGTGCGCTGCGGCGCGAGGACGTCGTTCCGAAGCGTCACGGCCAGTACGATCTCCTCGCCAGGATCCGCGCGCCCGTCGCCGTCGCCGGAGCCGTCGTCAACGGAGTGGCCGGCGTACACGACCTGGTTGCCCTCGTAGTAGATCGGGAGCTGCGTGCACGTTCCGACGTTGCAGCTTCCGTACTTGATCCAGAAGTAGCCGCCCAGGCTCCCCCACCAGTCACCCCAGCTGTTCTTGCACAGCCACGCGCCCTGGCCGCCGCACATCGAGTCGTCCCAGCCCACGATGAGGACGGCGTGGTTGATGGGATCGGTGCCCGGGTTCTCGTAGCAGCCGGAGCCATAGGAATAGAAGTCGCCGTAGACGCGGAACGTCGTGGCCACGGGGGCCGTGAGGATGGCCGTCTTGATGGCGTCGACGTCGTTCGGCACGTCGATCCACTCCCGTACCGTCGCGTACTTCGTGCAGGAGGCGTCCGCGCAGGGGACGCCGTGGCTCGCCTGATAGGGCATGCAGGACTCGAGCGCGGCTCCGTGCTCCCGGAAGTACTCCCACGCCCACGAGTACCACCCGCCGTTGCAGCCGGTCCCAGGCGTCGCGCACGAGAGAACCTGCTGCTCGGAGAGGTCGTACGCGGTGCCTTCGTTGAGAAGGACCTGCGACTCGATCGCCGCCACGCCCGCGAAGTCCCAGCAGCTTCCGCAGCCGCCCTGGTTCTTCACCGGGGTGACGCCGCCGAGCGCCCTCCAGTCGAAGCTCGCGGGAAGGTCCCGCGCGATCGGGAAGCTCGAGCGGTCGAGCCGCGCGAAGCGCCTCTCCACCTCGAGCGGCACGCGCGCGCCGAGGAGCGCCTGCGCCTCCTCCTCGGAGAGATCGGTGGTCCAGTTGCGCCGCGCGGTCCAATGGCGTCCGCTCTCGTCGATCCCGCGCTGGAGCGCCTCGATCTCGGGATCCGGCGCGACCGGGCGCGCTTCCTTGGCCATGGAGGTCGGCACGGCGGTGACGACGAGCGCGAGGGCGACGCCAGGCGCGCACAGGGTGAGCAGGGGACGCATCATGTCTCCTCTGTGGGTTCGGGCCCTCACGAGGGCCTCCGCTGCGGCGTTCTTGACTACACTTCTAATCATAGCGCAAGCCGAGCGTCCTGTCCAGACGGTCGAGGCTCCGGTACTGGACGGCCTCGCCGACGTGCTCGGGGCCGATCGCGTCGCTGTCCGCGAGGTCGGCGATGGTCCGCGCGATCCGAAGCACCTTGTGGTACGCGCGAGCCGAGAGCCCGAGCTTGCGCACTGCCGCTTCGACGGTCGAGCGCGCGGTCGGTGAGAGAACGAGCGCCCTCCTCAGCACGGCGGCCCCGAGACGCGCGTTCACGGCCCCCTCGTTGGCGGCCCGCGACGCCTGCCTCGCCCGGGCGCGGGACACCCGCTCGCGCACCGCGACGGCGGGCTCCGGAACGCTGCCGTCCTCGAGCTCCTCGAAGGTCGGCGGAACGACGTGCACGTGAATGTCGATGCGGTCCATGAGCGGGCCCGACACCCGAGCGACGTATCGCTGCACGACCGATGGCGCGCAGCGGCACGTCTTCTTCGGATGCCCGAGGTTGCCGCACGGGCACGCGTTCATGCTCGCGACCAGCATAAACCGCGCCGGGAAGGACGTTGCGGTCATCGACCGCGTGACCGTCACCTCCCCTTCCTCCATCGGCTGGCGCAGCGCCTCGAGCGCGTTGCGCCTGAACTCGGGCAGCTCGTCGAGGAACAGGACGCCGCCGTGAGCGAGGCTCACTTCGCCGGGACGCGGGACGCGCCCGCCTCCGACGAGCCCCGCGTCTGAGATCGTGTGGTGCGGCGCACGGAACGGCCGCGTGCGCATGAGGCCCGAGCGAACGGGCAGGAGACCGGCGACGCTGTGGATCATCGTGGCGGTGAGCGCCTCGTCCCGCGTGAGCGGCGGGAGGACGGCGGGCAGCCTGCGGGCGAGCATCGTCTTCCCGATGCCCGGCGGTCCGATCATGAGGAGGTTGTGCCCGCCGGCCGCGGCGACCTCGAGGGCTCGCTTGACGGCGGCCTGCCCGCGGACGTCCGACACATCCCCGACGGAAGGGGGCTCGGCGTCGGGCGGATCGTCCGGCAGCGGATCCGGCTCGCCCCCCAGGAGGATCCGAGCGGCGGCGGCGAGGCTCGCAGCGGGAAGCACGCGGACCGCCGCCGCGGCGGCCTCCCGGGCATTCGCGGGCGGCACGATGACGCCCCACAGCCCAGCGCGCTCCGCGGCGACGGCGATCGGGAGGACGCCGCTCAGGGAGCGCGTGGACCCGTCGAGCGCGAGTTCGCCGGCGATGGCGACGCGCGGGAGCAGGTCCGCCGGGATCTGACCCGTCGCGGCGAGAATGCCTGCCGCGACGGGCAGATCGAACCCGGCGCCCTCCTTGCGCACGTCCGCGGGCGCGAGGTTCACGGTGATGCGCTCCATGGGAAACGAGAAGCCCGAGTTCCTGATGGCCGAGACGACGCGGTCGCGCCCTTCCCGCACCGCGCTGTCGCCCAGGCCCACGGTCGCGAACGACGGGAGCCCGTGGCTCACGTCGGCCTCGACGCGCACGATGTACCCCTCGATCCCCGACACCCCGCCGCTCAGCACCGTCGCAAGCATGACAACCTCCTCCCGACCCCTGCCCCACCCCTGCGCGGTCGCGCCGAGCCCCGCATCCCGCGCTCTGGGCATCTCTCACCAGTTCAGCCCGAACGCGCCGGGGATGTGAAGCACGCGGAGCGCGAGCCCCCCGGGCTCAATCGTCACCTCGACGACGTCGAACCGGCACGCGGGCGAGCCCAGCCGCCGCTCCGCGAGAAACCCCTGCGCGGCGAAGACGATGTGCCGCACCTTGCGCGCGTCGACGGCCTCCCGAGGGAGCCCGCGCGCGGCCGTGCGCCTGAACTTCACCTCGACGAACAGGATGCGTCCGCCCGCACGGGCGACGATGTCCAGCTCCTTGCCGCGGAACACGTACCCGCGGGCCAGCACCTCGTGCCCCGTGAGCCTGAGATACGAGGCGGCGATGTCCTCGGCGAGCGCGCCGAGCTCGCGCGTGTGCATGGGAGGCCTTTCAGGGGCGGGGTCGTGGGCGCGGCGGCGAGCCGCGGGGGCGTCGATAGCGGGCGCGCCGCGCGGGCTTCAGCCGCGTGGGCGTGGCCGCGTCAGCGCTTCGGGGAAACGCCCGCGCTCACGCGCCGCTGGGCGCGGGTGTAGATGCCTCGAAGCCTCGAGAGCTCGTGGGGGGGGATCGAGTCCTTCACGCGCGCGATCTCGGCGCCGATCCGATCGAGCGCGGCGCGCGAGTCCGCGCTCAGAAGCCGTGAGCGATACCCGATGAAGGAGACGGACCAGCCTCCCGACGCTTCCATCACGAGGCCGAAGGAACGCCGGTGGATCTCGCAGGGCCCCAGCCGGGCCAGCGCGGCGACGTGTTCGCTCGTGCCGTAGCCCTTGTGCTGCGCGAAGCCGTAGCCGGGGTACGTCGCGTCGAGATCCGCCATGAGGCGGTCCCTCGTGACCTTCGCGACGACGGACGCGGCGGCGATCGCGGCCGACCGCTCGTCGCCGCGCGGGATGGCGGTGCGCGGGACGTCCATCTCCGGCAGCGACGTCCCGTCCACGATGACGTGGTCCGGGCGCACGGCCAGAGCGGCCACGGCATCGCGCATTGCCGAGAGCGTCGCGCTCAGGATGTTCGTCTCGTCGATGACCTTCTCGGATGCGCTCCCGACCCCCACGGCCGTGGCCTCAAGAGCGATGCGGGCGAAGAGCTCCTCGCGTTTCGCCGGGGTGAGCTTCTTGGAGTCGTCGAGTCCGGGGAGATCCGCGTTCTCGGGGAGGACGACGGCCGCCGCGACGACGGGGCCCGCGAGCGGGCCGCGGCCCGCCTCGTCCACGCCGGCAACGTGCCGCGCGCCGGCCGCCCAGAGCGCCGCCTCGTCGAGCCGGAGCGCGGCCAGGCGCTCCCGCTCGGCGCGGGCCCGCGCTGCCTGTCTTGCGATCTGCGCTAGGAGGTCTGCGACTCCCCTGCGGGGGTCGGACGCGAGCGCGTCCCAGAGCTCGTCGCCGGGCTCCGGTCGAGCGCCGGCCACGAGCTCCTTCACTTGAGCCAGGCTGAGGTCCTCAATGCCTGGAATCGCTCGTGCACTCCCAATGGGGCGGGGCTACTCGATGTCCTTCGACTTCGTCTTGGCCGCCTTGCCCGTCCTGCTCCGGAGGTACGTGAGCTTCGCGCGTCTCGCCCGACCGCGGCGAGTGACGGCGATGCTCTGCACGTTCGGGGCGCTCACGGGGAAGATCCTCTCCACCCCCACACCCGACGCGACCCTGCGCACCGTGAACGTCTCGTTGGGCCCATTGCCCTGCCGCGCAAGCACCGTTCCCTCGAACGCCTGGGTGCGCTCCTTGTCGCCCTCCGTGATGCGGACGTGCACCCTGACGGTGTCGCCGACCCGGAACTCCGGCACTTCCGCTTTCGTGTGCTTCTGCTCGATGGCCTTCACCTTCGCGTTCATCGTCTCTCCCTGAGCCCTCGGGGCTCTGCGCGCCGCCACTTCCCGGGGAATCAGCCTCGCTCCATCTCTTCCAGGATCTCGCGATCCTCCTCCGTCAGCCGCGCGCTCCCGAGAAGGTCCGGTCTCCGCTCGAGCGTCGCCTTCAGGGCCTGCTCGCGCCGCCAGCGCCTGATCCGCGCGTGGTTCCCTGAGACAAGGGCCTCCGGGACCTTAAGCCCGCGATACTCCTCCGGCCGGGTGTACGTCGGCGGACCGAGGATGCCCTCGTAGAAGGAGTCCGTCTCCGCCGATTCCATGTCGCCGAGGACGCCGGGGATGAGCCTCGCCACGGCGTCGATGACGATCATCGCGGGGAGCTCGCCGCCGGTCAGGACGTAGTCCCCGATCGAAACCTCATGCGTCGCGAGGCCCGCGACGCGCTCGTCCACGCCCTTGTACCGCCCGCAGATGAGCACGAGCCTCGGAAACAGGGAGAGGTCGCGCGCCATCGCCTGATCGAACAACCGCCCGCGCGCCGACAGCAGGACGACGGCCGGCCTCTCCTCCCCCGCCGCCCCCGCCAGAACCGACTCGACGGCCTCGAAGATCGGCTCCGGTTTCATCACCATCCCGCTGCCGCCTCCGTACTGGTAGTCGTCGGCGGTGCGGTGCTTGTCCTTCGCGAAATCTCGGATGTCCGTCAGCCCGACGGTGAGGAGCCCCCGCTCCTGCGCCTGCTTGAGGATGCTCTCGCTCAAGGGGCCGACGAACATCTCGGGGAACAGCGTGAGAACGTCGATCCTCACGGCGCCCCCCCCTATCTCAGGCCCTCGATCAGCCTCACGACCATCCTGCCGGCGCGCACGTCCACGTCCCTGATGACGTCGTCGATCGCCGGAAGGAGCAGCTCGCCTCCCTCTCCGCGCACGACGTAGACGTCGTTGGCCGGCATGTGCATGACCTCCGTCAGCCGTCCGAGGAGCTCGCCCTCTTCGGTGAGAACCTCAACGCCGAGGAGGTCCTGCACGAACCAGCGCTTGCCCTCGGGGGGGACGATGCTGTCCCTGCTGAGCCACACCGTGCAGGCCCGAAGGCCCTCAGCTCTCTCGCAGGTGTCCACGCCCGACAGCTCGAGGATGACGCGGTCCTGGTGTCTGCGGGCCCGCCGCACCTCGTGGCGGCGCTCCGCGCCCTCGCCGTCGGTCAGTCTCACTTCGAGACCCTGCGCGAACACGTCGACGAGGTCCTGCAGCACGTCGGCGATCACCTCGCCGCGGACGCCGTGCGCCCGGACGATCACGCCGGCCTCGATCCAGTCGTCGAGATTCCTCATGGCTGCGTCCGCTGCCGGACGGGCCGGCCCTCTCAGGGTCAATCGATGATCTCGACCGTCGCCTTCTTCTCGGCCTTGGTCGCGGCGGCCCCTATGATCGCGCGGAGGGCCTTCGCCGTCCTGCCGTTCTTCCCGATGACGCGTCCCTTGTCCTCGTCGGCGACGTGAACCTCGTACACGATCATGTCGCCTTTCATGGACTGCGTGATGCGGACGTCGTCCGGCCTGGTCACGAGGCTGCGGGAGATGTACTCGACCAACGGCTGGAGCGTGAAGTCTCCGTGCCCGCCGGTCCTGATCTCATCGCCGTTCATGGTCCCGACCTTTCTGGGGGACTAGGTTGTCCTTCCGCGCGTCCTCCACGCCGGCCCCCCGGCCCGCTCCGGACCGCGCGCTACTCGCCCGCCGGCTCGGCCGGAGTCTCCGGCTCGGCCTCGGCCGCCGCCGGCTCCTCCTGGACCGCCGCGGTGGTCTTCCTCTCCCTGGCCGCCTGCCGCCTGCCGTGCTGCGCCGAGGCCGTCATCTGCATCTTCTGACGGGCCTCGTCCTCGATGTGCGCGAGCTCGTCGAGCGACTTCCCCTTCCTCATCTCGTGCCAGGTCTGCATGATCCCGACGCGGGAGAGCAAAGACCGCACGGTCCCCGACGGCTGCGCGCCCTTGCGCAGCCAGTCGATGACCCTCGCCGTATCGACCTTGATGTCCGCGGGGTTCTTCCGCGGGTCGTAGTAGCCGAGCTGGTCTACGAAGCGCCCGTCACGGGGCGACCGCGAATCCGCCACCACGATGCGGAAGAACGACACGTTCGTCGTTCCCTTCCGCTGCAACCGGATCTTCACCGACACCTCGTACCCTCCTCGCTCTCTGCGCGCGCAGCGCACCGCCGGGCCGCCGCGGAGCTCCCTCAGCGCCCGAACGGCGCCAGCGGGAACGCCCCGTGCCTTCCGAGCTTCCCGAACCGCTTCATCATCTGCTTCATGGCGTCGAACTCGCGCAGCACGCGGTTCACGTCCTGCACGGTCGTGCCGCTCCCGCGCGCGATCCTCTTCCTGCGGCTCCCGTCGATGACCCTCGGGTCCCGCCTCTCACGGGGCGTCATGGAATCGAGGATTGCCCCGGTCCTCGTCACGGCCCTCTCGTCCACCGACGCCGCGGCGCCCGGTCGGAGCCCCGGAACCATCGCCAGGACCTGATCGAGCGGGCCCATCTTCCTGAGGGCCCCAAGCTGGTCCCTGAAGTCCTCGAGTGTGAATGCCTGCTTCCTGAGCTTCTCCTCGAGCTTCGCCGCCTGCTCGGCGTCGGTCGCCTCCTGCGCCCGCTCGACGAGCGTGACGACGTCGCCCATCCCGAGGATCCGGGAGGCCATCCGCTCGGGATGGAAGGTCTCGAGCGCGTCCAGCTTCTCGCCGACGCCGACGAACCTGATCGGCTTCCCCGTGACGGCCGCGAGCGACACCGCGGCGCCCCCGCGCGTGTCGCCGTCGAGCTTCGTGAGGACGGCGCCCGTGAAGTCGAGTCTCCGCGAGAACTCCGACGCGACGTTCACGGCGTCCTGACCCGTCATGCTGTCCAGAACGAGCAGGATCTCGTGCGGCTTCGTCGCGGCGCTGATCCGCTCGAGCTCGTCCATCATCGCCTCGTCGACGTGCAGCCGACCGGCCGTGTCGAGCACGACGACGTCGTGCCCCGCGCGCCGCGCCTCGTCGAGCGCGCCCGTCGCGATGGCCACCGGGTCGTCGCCCGCACGGCCCACGTGCACCGGGAGGCCGAGCCCGCGCCCAAGCTGCACGAGCTGGTCCTGCGCCGCCGGGCGGTACGTGTCCGCGGCCGCCAGGATCGGCCTCTTCCCCCGCGCCCGAAGATACTGCGCGAGCTTCGCGCAGAAGGTCGTCTTGCCCGATCCCTGAAGCCCGACGACCATCGTGAGCGCGGGCGACGACGAGGCAAACCGGTAGGGCATCGCCGTCCCACCGAGAAGCGCGACGAGTTCCGAGTGGACGATCCTGATGACCTGCTGCCCCGGCGTGACGCTCCGGAGCACTTCCTGGCCGACCGCGCGGGACCGCACGCCGTCGATGAACGAGCGGGCGACCTTGAAGTGGACGTCCGCCTCGAGCAGCGCGCGGCGCACCTCGCGGAGCGCCTCGTCGATGTTGGCCTCGGTGAGCTTCCCCTTCCCCGTGAGCAGGGAGAAGGCGCTCTGGAGCCTCGCTGAGAGCTGGTCGAACATCCCTCTACCTCACGGGCCCGCGCTCGACGGGCGAACGCCGCCGACACCCCCGCCGCGGCGCACAACGCCGCGCGGGGCGCCTGGGCGGCACCCGCCATAGACACAGCCGTTGGAATATACCAGACGACCCCGATACCGGCAAGGGAAAAGACGGCTGGACCGCTGCCGGGCAGGGCTACGCGAGGGCGCTCTCGGCGGCCTGCCTGATGGCCTTGAGCTCCTGCCCGGGGGCATCCGCCCGGAAGATGGCCGACGCGGCGACGAGGATGTCCGCCCCGCTTGCGGCGGCCACGGGCGCCGTCGAGCGGTTGATGCCGCCGTCCACCTGGATGAGGAACTCCAGCGACTGGCGCCGCTTCCACTCGGCGATCTGCTTGACCTTCGACATGACGCCGGCCATGAAGCCCTGCCCCGCGAACCCGGGGTTCACGGTCATCACGACGACGAGGTCCAGCATCTCGAGGTACGGCTCGATCGACTCGGCGGGATTCTGCGGGTTGAGCGCCAGGCCGGGCTTGCCCCGCGCGCGGCGGATGTGCTCGATCACGCGCCGCGGCTCGGCGGCCGCCTCGCGATGGAAGGCGACGTACGTCGCGCCCGCCGACACGAACGCGGGGGCGTACTTCTCCGGATCCGTGATCATCAGGTGGACGTCGATGGGAAGGTCGGTCACGCGCCGCACCGCCTGCACGATGAACGGCCCCATGGTGAGGTTCGGAACGAAGTGCCCGTCCATGACGTCGATGTGGATCATGTCCGCGCCCGCTTCGGCGACGCGGGCGATCTCATCGCCCAGTCGCGTGAAGTCCGCCGCCAGGATCGACGGCGAGATGCGGATCCTCCGGTCGCTCATGTGTCCTTCCGCTCCTCTCTGAACCGGAACCCCACGAGCGCGCTCACTCGCGACCCACTCGCAGGACGACGTCGTCCCCTTCCCCGACCCTCGCCCCGGGCGGCGGGTTCTGCAGGATCACGGTCTCCCGGAGCCCGGCGCCACGCCTGCTCTTCCCGTAGCTCACCGTGCGGACCGTGAGGCCCAGGCCTTCAGCGATCTCGGTCGCCTCGACCGGGTCCCGGCCGACGAGAGACGGCATCGCGAACTCGGTGCGCCGCCGCCCGAGGCTCACGAGGACAGTGATCTCCCCGCCCGCGGGCACCGACGTGCCCGGCCCGGGGGCGCTGCCGATCACCCGCCCCCTGTCCACCCGGTCGCTGGTGACCTCGGTCACGCCGCCGAACGCGAGCCCGGCCCGGACGATCTCGAGCTCCGCCTGGCGCACGGGGAGCCCCGAGAGCTGCGGCACGGTCCTGAGATCGAGGCCGCTGCTCACG
Organism: Candidatus Effluviviaceae Genus I sp.; assembly: GCA_016867725.1. Classification (NCBI taxonomy): domain Bacteria; phylum Candidatus Effluviviacota; family Candidatus Effluviviaceae; species Candidatus Effluviviaceae Genus I sp. The sequence goes on along the minus strand of VGIX01000019.1, from coordinate 11,173 downwards.
CTGACCACCATGGTCCGGCCGCGCTTCACGTCCGAGCCCGCGACCATCGACTGCCTGACGATCCTGCCTCCCGGGTACATCGGGTCGGGACGCTCGTCGGCAACGCGGAGGTTCAGCCCCAGCTCAGCCAGGACCCGCTGTCCTTCCGCCAGCGGACGGCCGACCAGGTCCGGGGCCGCCACCAGATCGCCGCGACGGGCGATGATGGGCATGACGAGGTAGTTCGTGATGACCGCCGCGCACACGACGGCGGCGAGGACGGCGCTGGCGGCGACGGCCACGCGCGTGGCGTGGCTCGCGGAGCCCGGGGAGCCGCCGCCGGACGCAGGCCTCTCGCGTGGGGTGCGCGACTGCTTCAATGACCGTCCCCCCCGGCCCTCCCGAACCTGGCCGCGAACGCCCCGTCGATCCCGTGGCGGTGCGGCAGGACCCTCACGAACGGGCCGTCGGCGAACATGGCGGGCACACGCTCCGAGGGCGCCTCGAGCCCGAACTCCGGCCGCTTGGCGAGGAACCGCTCGACGACCTGCTCGTTCTCCTCCGGCTCGAGGCTGCAGGTGCTGTAGACGATGCGCCCGCCCGGGCGGACGATGTCCGCGGCGTGCATGAGGAGCCGCAGCTGGCGGCTCGCCTGGGTCGCGAAGAGCTGCCTTGGGTGCAGGCGCTCAAGGTCCAGAACGTCCTCGCGAGTGCGCTCGCGGGCCGTCAGGTCGAACTTCCAGCGCGAGTCGATCCTGCGTCCGAGCGTGCCCGTTCCGGTGCACGGAGCGTCCACGAGCACGGCGTCGGCCGGCCCGGCGTTCGCCGCCGTGGCTTCTCCGTCCACGATCTCGCAGTTCCCGACCCCGAGCCGCCGGATGTTGGACCGGAGCATCTCGCCCCGCGCCGGGGACACCTCGAACGCCCGGATCCTCCCCTTCCCGCCCATGAGCGCCGCCGTGTACGTCGTCTTGCCTCCGGGCGCGGCGCACGCGTCGACGATCTCCTCGCCCGGCCTCGGATCCAGAAGCCTCACCGCCGCCAGCGTGCTCTCGTCTTGAACCTGGAAGAGCCCGTTCCCGAAGCTCTCGAGCTGCGTGACGTCCCCTCCGCCGGTCAGCTCGAGACACTCGGGGAAGTACCTGCCCGGGGCGGTCTCCCTGCCCTCCGAACGCAACGCGGCGGCGAGCGCCGCCGTGGAGCACGCAAGCCCGTTCCCCCGCGCGACGAGCCGCGGAATCTGATTGTCATACTCGCAGAGAACCATCGTCATGTCGAGGCCGTACCTGGCGATCCACCGCTCGACGAGCACGCGGGGGTGCGAGTGCACGACGCTCACGTGCCCGACCGGGTCGCTCGCGATGTCGGGGAAGTCGGGCCGAAGGCTCGTCAGCACGTTGCGGAGCACGGCGTTCACGAGCCCCGCCGTGCCCGCGTGCCCGTACCGCTTCGCGAGGTTCACGGACTCGCTCACGGCCGCGCGGGGCGGGATCCGGTCGAGGTAGTCGATCTGGTAGAGACCGAGGCGAAGCGCGTTCCGGATCGGGAGAGGAAGCGACCGGAGCCCTCCCTTGACGTACTGGTCGAGGACCCAGTCGATCCGCCCCTTCCACCGGATGACGCCGAAGGTCAGGTTCTGCGCGAGAGCGGTGTCCCGCGCGTCAAGCCCCGCGCTCTCGAGCTCCCGCTCGAGGACGGCGTCGATCGTCCTGTCGCCGGACTCCCACGCGGTGAGCGCGAGAAGCGCCGTTCGGCGCGCGTCCATCACGGTCCGCCTGCCTTGCGGGAGAGGAGGCCGATGGCCCGCCGGATGTTCTCGAGGTCCACGGTCGTGTCGACGCACGGCCCGTGCGGCCGCTCGTTCAGGATGCCGTAGACGGGAAGCGGGTAGCTGTCCTGGATGCCCGCCGTGAGATCCGCCTCGCACGCGACGGCGATGATGGCGGCCGGGCGCACCTCGCCGATGACGCGGCGCGCGAGCGTGCCCCCGGTCGCGACCGCGAGAGCGAGCCTGCGCTCGCGGGCGAGGTCCACGAGACCGGCGATGACGCACTGCCCGCACCGCTCGCAGTTCTCGATGAGCCCGCCGGTGATCCGGTGGGGGCACGAGGCCGCCTGCAGGCAGTGCGGAAGCAGGAGCAGCACGCGGGCGTCGCGGCCCGGGAGCGCGCCACCTGCCACGAGCGCGTTGTTGACGGCGATGAAGGAGCGCTTCACGGCGTCGCGGTCGAGGCCGACGACCGCGGAGAGCATCCGCACCAGGGGGAAGACGATGCGCACGACGGACGACGCGACGCGTTGACCGAAGACGACGCGGCGCCCCGTCACCACGGCGAGCGCGATGAGCCCGAGACCGACCGCCACGATGGCCAGGCCGAGTAGCGCCGTCACCGCGATGACGCCGGGAAGATCGGGGTGGAACTCGGAGAGCCGGGGCGCCGTGAGGTAGAGCGCGAGCGACACGAGCGCGGCGAGGAGGACGAGCCCCCCCACGGACACGAGAACGAAGAGCCTCTTCTCTCCCAGGGACATGCTACGCCTCGGGCGGCGGCGGCCGTACGCCCAGCCTGTCGCCGGCGGCCGGTCTGTAGCCGCGGGCGAACGCTGTCGCCGCCATCGCGCCCTTGCCTTCCGGCTTCACCTCGAGGAGCCACACGGTGCCGTCGGCGGTCGCGACCTCGATCCCCTTCGTCCGGTCCATCGCGACGATCTCCCCGGGGGCGCCGCGACGGCCCGCTGCATCGCCCGGCTCGGCGCGGAGCACCTCGAGCGCCTTCCCCTTGAAGCGGGTGTGCGCACCCGGCCAGGGCGTCATACCCCTGACGTGATCGAAGACCCGCCCGGCGGGCCGATCCCAGACCACCTCGCCGTCCGCCCGCGTGAGCTTGCGCGCGTACGAAACGAGCGCGGGGTCCTGCACAACGCGCGGCGCCCTCCCCGCCTCGATGAGGTCCAGCGTCTCTACCAGAAGATCGCCCCCCATCTCGGCGAGCCTCGCGTAAAGCTCGCCCGCCGTCTCTCTCGGGCCAATGGGCGTGCCGCGCATCAGGATGATCTCGCCGGCGTCCACCTTGCGCGCCATGAACATCGTCGTGACGCCGGTCTCCTTCTCGCCGTTCACGATGGCCCAGTTGATCGGCGCGACCCCTCGGTAGCGCGGAAGGAGCGACGCGTGGACGTTCACCGCGCCCTTCGTCGGCGCGGCCAGGATGCTCTCGCAGAGGATCTGCCCGAAGGCCACGACGACGACCACGTCCGGCGCGAGAGCGCCGAGCCGGGCCGTGAACTCGTCGCAGTTGACGGTCTCGACCTGCGCGACGGGCAGCCCCAGGACCGTCGCTGCTTCCTTGACGGGCGGACAGCACAGGCGCAGACCGCGTCCCGCCGGGCGATCCGGCTGGGTGACCACGAGAGCGACCTCGTGCCCGCGCGCGTGGACCTTGGTGAGGCTGGGGACCGCGAACTGCGGGGTCCCCATGAAGACGATGCGCATGGCCGACACTCGCCGGGGCCGGAGGCCGGGAGCCTCCGCCCTACGTTCTTCTGATCCGCGCCTTCAGGAGCTGCCGCTTGATGGGGTTCAGGTGGTCGAAGAAAAACCTGCCCGTGAGGTGGTCGATCTCGTGCTGGAAGATCCTCGCGAGCGCGCCGGAGACCTCGAGCTTCACCGGCCTGCCGTCGCGGTCGAGCCCCTTCACCACGATGCTCCCCGGTCGCTCGACCTCCGCCGTCACGCCGGGGCAGCTCAGACACCCCTCCTCGATGACATCGCTGCCGGACGCGTGCACAACCTCGGGATTCACGAGCACGACGGCGCCCCGGTAGAGCGCCTCGGTGCCCTCGTGGTCCGGCGGCGGCTCGGCGACGATGACGGCGAGGTCGCGGCCGACCTGCGGGGCCGCAAGTCCGACCGCGGGCGTTTCACCGAGGCGCATCGTCTCGACCATGTCGTCGATGAGGGTTCTCACCTCATCGGTGATCTCGGTCACCGGTCGCGCGCGCTTCGACAAGATCCGATCGCCGTGCTTCGAGACAGGGAGAATCGCCATGGGGCTCCGTCACGACCTCTTGCCGCTGATGGCCGACTTCGCCACCTCGACCTTCACGTTCTCCGCGACCCTGAGAACGACCTTGTCGTCGTGCACGTCCTGGATCTCGCCGTACAGCCCGCCGACGGTCACGACCTTGTCGCCGCGCTGCAGCGAGTCGATCATCTGCTGGCGCTCCTTGCGGCGCTTCGACTCGGGCCGGATCATGAGGAAGTAGAAGATCGCGAAGATGGCGACGAGCATGAACAGCATGCCGGGGCCGCCGCCGGCCGTCTGGCCGGACGGCGCGCCAGTGGTGCCCATTGCGTGGGCCGTCTCAGGGAACAGGAACATGAGAGCCATCATCGGTCCTCCTAGTGGGTGACCTCTTCGTCCACGGGCGGCAGCCCCTCGCGGAAACGCTCGGTCTTGACCTTGTCCATCTCCTCGAGAAGCTCCTTCGCGTCGATGCCGCCGCGTCGCGTCAGCACACGGACGAGGGCCTCAAGGGAGAGCGTGTTCGACAGGGCCAGTTCCTCGAAGCTCACCTCTCTGCGAACACCGTTCTTGACGAGGAAGAGCCCGGACTTGGGCTTCCCTTCGCGCAGCGGGGTCTTCTTGCGTCGGAACACGGCGGCGGCTCCGCGGGGCCCTTGGCTTTCGGGAATCCTAGCAGGACGGGACCCGGCAAGTCAAGGCGGCCGCCGCCCTCGACGGACCGGCCGGCCGTCTCCCCCGTCGCGCGAGGCGCGCGCCTCAAGAAAGCGGGAGCGCCCCGGCCGCAGGACGCTCCCTTCTCGAGGGGGGTGCGCGAGGCGGGACGCGCTCCCGCTCGCGCTCTGAGACGGCGTGCGGCTCCCGCCGCGTGAGATCGGCGACGCGTCGAGCGCTGCGCGTCGCCCTTCGCCGTCCGTGCGCCCCGCGAGTGCGTGCGGGGTCACGAGGTCACGGTACGCCCGGGGGCGGTTTCGCGGCAAGAGAAATCTGAGGAAGCCCGCCTCAGTACGTCCATGACACACTTAGGAACATGGGAGCGAGCATGGCAGGCGCGAGGGAGCGGCGGGCGGCCCGCGGGAGCAGCGGCCGGCCCGGCGTCTCCCCGCCCCTCACAGGCGCCCCTCGGCCACGATGTCCCATGCGATGGAGTACAGCGCCAGGATCTCGGCAGCCGCCCTTGCCAGGCTGTGCACGCCGCCGTCCGGCTCGACGATGAGGTCCACGTGCCGGAAGGAGCCCAGGAGCTCGAGCCTCGTGCGGGTGCCCGCCGGCGCCTCCTCGGCGAGCGCCAGGCTCTCGGTGTACGGGATCATGTTGTCGTCTCGACCGTGGACGAGGATGAGCCGCGCCTTCACGCTCGCCATCGAGCCCTTCGGGGAGAGCCGCGCAAGGTACTCGCTTGCGCGCTCCGGGAGCTCATCGAGAAGCGCGACGGCGGCATCGGGGTCCGTCGCCGTGATGATGTCGAACACCCGGCGGCCCTCCGCGCCCAGACGACCGACGAGCGAGAACACGTCCGCGTCCGGGTCCGCGAGCTTCGCGAGAGCGATGCGTTCGAGCGTCTCCCGGTCCGACGGGCTCTCGACGACATCGTCGACGTTCAGCAGGAACACCCACCGCCCGAAGTTCTCCGGCTCGAGCCGCGCCCACTGGCCGTCTACGCGGTAGTGGCCCGTGGTCATGAAGACGATGACGTTCCTGAGATCGTGGTACGCGCCGAGGAGGAAGCAGAACCTGACGCCGTCGGCGATCGCCGGGTCGGCGGCGGCCAGGAGCGCGAGTGCCCCGGAGTAGCTTGCCCCGAACATCGCGACGCGGTCCGTGCGGACCCCCGGGGCGCTCCTCAGGTGCTCGAACGCCGAGACGATCGTCCCGACGTCGTCGAGGCTCACGCGGAAGCGCCTGAGACCCTCAAGATCGGGCACGAGCACGACGTACCCGGCGCGGGCGAGCGCGTCGGCGAAGCGCGTGAGACGCTCGTCGCTCCGCCCGGCGTCGGCCATGCCGTGGACGAGCAGGATGCCCGGGTGCGGCCCCCGGCCCGGCGGACGGTAGAGGTCGGCGACGACGACGGCGTGGCCGACCTCAAGCTCGATCACCTGGACGAGCGGCTCCGCGCGAAGCCGCGCGGGCGACGAGGCCTCGAACGGCCTCGCCGTCTCGTAGAGCAGGCGTGCGGCGAGCCAGCCGACACGGATGCGCGGCCCGAGCGCGGCCAGGACGACCGCGGCGGCCACGAGCGCGATGGCCCATGTCCGCCTCACGGCCCCCACCTCCTCGGATGCCCGAAGCGCCGCACGTCAGGGCTCGACGAAGACGGCCGCGGTCCTCGCCGGCACGGTGAACTGCCCGCGCCCGCGGTCGAACGACGCCGTCCTCACGACGGGATCTCCCGACGCCGCGAGCACCGGATGTAACGCGAACCCGCCCTTCTTCCACTCCGGCGCGCCGAAGGTGACGGCCGCCTTCGACGCGTTGAAGAGAACGACGATGCGGCTCGCGCTCGGATCGAGGTCCGGAAGCCCGGCGCCGGCGTCGAGAAGCTCCATCACGACGAGGCCCGGGACCTGGTCTGGCCCGTTGTTGTGGAACCGCAGGCGCGCCTGCACGTCCGTCGCCGCGCGAAGGCGGAAGAGCGGGCTGCTCTTCCGGACGCGCAGCATCTCGCGGAAGTGCTCGGCGGCCCGAACGATCTCCGCCTTCCCGGGCCGGATGTCGGCGCGCGCCAGGACCGGTCGCATGAGGTCCCAGCGGTCCCGGTTCTTCTCCGCGCTCGGGAGCCCGACGCCGAAGTTGTTCGACTCGTACGTGAAGTCCAGGCGGTTGAACCAGTCGCCGGCGTTGTAGCTGTCGGTCTCGAGCGACTTCGACCGCAGCATGTCCACGCCGGCGTGGAAGAACGGCACCCCCTGCCCCAGCGCGACGAGGCTCATGCCGAGGCACTGCATGCGCACGCGGTCATCGAGCGTCGCCGATGCGGCCGCCGCGAACGCGATCTTGTCGAACAGCGTCTCGTTGTCGTGCGCCGAGCAGTAGTTGATGGACTCCCTCGGCTCCGCCGTGTACCCGCCGTTGTCGCCGTCCCCGCCGCGCGCCGTCCGGCCGCTCCGGTCGGTGAACGCGTAGTTGCGCAGCCCGCCCGCGAGCCCGACCTTGAGCCGGTCGGTGATCCGCAGCAGCGTCTGACGGTCCTGCTCGCCGCCGCGATTGAGGCCGTTGGGATCGTAGAAGAGGCCCGTGGCGAACCCCTGCTCGCGCCGGTCGCTGAACGCGCTTCCCCCGCGGATGGCGTCGCGGATGCGGTCGTTGAACGCGCCGATGCCCGTGCCCGCCACGTTGACCTGCGTTGCGTTGACGCCGCGCTTCCCGCCCTGCACCTCGCCGAAGTCCCACCCCTCGCCGTAGACGTACACGCTCCGCCCGTCCACGCCGTGCTCTTCGAGCGTGAGCGCATCGAGCGCCTCGCGCACGGCGAGCATGTTGCGCTTCATGTGGTGGCCCATGAGGTCGAACCGGAACCCGTCCACCTTGTAGTTCCGCGCCCAGTGCACGACGTCGTCCACCATGAGGCGCTCCATCATCCGGTGCTCGGTGGCCGTGTTCTGGCAGCAGGTGCTCGTCTCGACGAACCCGTCCGCGTTCAGGCGGTGGTAGTAGCCCGGCACGATCTTGTCGAGCACGGACCCGCGATCGAGGCCGCTTGCGTGCGTGTGGTTGTACACGACGTCCATGACGACGCGAAGCCCCATGTCCGAGAGCGCCTTGACCATCTGACGGAACTCGAGGACGCGGTGCGCGCCGTCGGGGTCCCGCGCGTAGCTCCCCTCGGGCACGCCGAAGTGGAACGGGTCGTAGCCCCAGTTGTAGGCGTCGAAGTCCCGCACGCGCGCGACGGCCGCCTGCTGCTCCTCGGAGTCGGGGCCGAACCGCGAGAGGTCGCCGGGGCCCTGCCACGTGGAGCGGTCCTCGTTGATGGTCGCGATGTCGAACACCGGGAGCAGGTGGACGTGCGTGAGGCCGGCGCCCGCGAGTTCGCGCAGATGCCGCGTGCCGTGCGAGTCGAGCGTGAACGCCTCGTACGTCCCGCGGAACTCCTCGCGCACCATCGGGTCGCTCGCGCTGAAGTCGCGCACGTGGAGCTCGTAGATGACGATGTCCTCCGGCGCGTCGAGTCGCGGCTTCACGAGCGAGTCCCACCGCTCGGGCTTGAGCGGCTCGACGTCGAGGTCCACGATCTGGCTCCGCTCGCTGTTCGTCGAGAGGCTGCGCGAGTACGGGTCGGTGACCATGTTGACCTCGACGCGCCCCGTCGCAGGGAAGTACACGGTCACCTCGTAGAGGTAGAACTTGCCCTTCCACTCGGGAGCGCCCTTCGCGCTCCACACGCCCGCCTCCTCGGTCATCGGCACGATCTCGCCGGCGGCCTTCGCGCGCGACCAGTCGAAGAGGTGGAGCTTCACGCTCTTCGCCGTGGGCGCCCAGACCGAGAGGATCGGCGCCTCGTGCTGCCAGCGCACGCCGAGCGGGCCGTCGTACGCGAAGAGGTCGTCGAGCACGCCGGGGATCTGCAACCCGGTCGCGTCGAGGAGTCTGCCGTCGGGCCCGGTCACGGACACCACGACCTGCCCCTTCACAAGCTCGCGCGCTCGGCCGGCGTCGGCGTCGGACAGCCGGAGCGCCTGCGGGCCCATGAGGTGCGGAAACGCGGCCGCCGCCTCGCGCGGGAGTCCTGCCGGATCGGGCGTGAGCGCGAAGCTCTCCCCGCCCGTCACGCCGGTCGTAGTCAGCGCGAGCCCGCCGTCGGGCGCCGCGTGCAGCCGGTAGGTGTTGCCCTCGGTGTGCCTGACCCGCCACGCGACGAGACCGCGCGCCAGCCAGTGCGCGCGCATCCTCGTGAGGTCGCCCAGCGCGAGAAGCGACACGTCAGGCGCGCTCGTGTGCATCTCGTTCCTCCCCGTGATGAGCCAGACCTCGCGCCCCTTCGTCCCGGGCTCGAGGAACATGTCCGGGCCGGGGTCCTTCGCGTCGCCCTTGTGCACGATGAACCCCACGCGCTTCGCTCCCGCGGCGAGCTTCACGTCCCAGTAGAGACCGTAGGGGTCGCGACCGGTCGGCGGAAGCGGGCTCGTCCACTGCGTCGGGCCGACGACGTCCTCCCACGTGTGAAGGCCCCAGCCGCCGTAGTCGCCCTTCACGCGGTGGTAGTGGATGCGCGCGAAGCCGTCGGCGAGCGCGGGCGCGGGCTCGAGCGCGGCGGCCTCGCCGGGTCCGCCCTCGCCCACGATGCGCACGGCGTTCTTGCCGCCGTAGCCGTCGTCCGTGTGGGCGTCGGCGTCGGCGTCGGCCGGGCCTCCGGCGAGGAAGGTCTCCATGTCCTGGGGCCACTGCCCGTTCACGAAGTACTTGTACTGGTACTCGCCGGGCTCGAGGTCCACGGAGACGGACCACGCGCCGTCGGCCTGCTTCGTCATCGGCGTCTCGCCCCAGTTGTTGAAGCTGCCGCGAACCGTCACGGTGGTGACCGCCATCGCCCCCGCGGGGTCGAACCTGAACACGACCTCCTTGGTGACGGCCGCGGTGGCGAGCGCGGCGGCGCACAGCGTCACAAAGAGCCCAAGAGCGCGCATGGGATGCCTCCTCGGTTCACGGATACGTCTGGATGTGCGGTGCCGGGAGTATAGCACACGGACGCCCCGCGGAGGCGTCCGTTGAGGCGGGTGCCTGGGGCATCATCCGGGTGGCACGCGCGGGGCCGTCACTCGACGGTGACCTGCGACTCGCCCTCCGTCACCTCGCCGATGACGTGCGTGGGACAGCCGAGGCGCGTGACGAGCGCGGCGATGTCGTCCACGCATCCCGGGTCCACCGCGAGGACCATCCCGATGCCCATGTTGAACACGCGGTAGGCCTCGCTGTCGGGTAGCTTCCCGATGGCCTGCAGGAGCCGGAAGACGGGCGGCACGCTCCACGAGCCTCTTTCGATACGCGCGCCGCACTCCTCCGGCAGGATGCGGGCGACGTTGTCGTAGAACCCGCCGCCGGTGAGGTGCGCGAGCCCGTGCACGCGAGGGTCGCCGAGGAACGTGTGGAGCAGGGGGAAGTACGGGCGGTGGATCTTGAGAAGCTCCTCCCCCACGGTGCAGCCGAGCTCGGCGACGCGCGTGTCCACGCCGTAGCCCGCCGTCTCGAAGAGGATCTTCCTGGCGAGGGAGTAGCCGTTCGTGTGGAGGCCCGACGACTCGAGGCCGATGAGCGCGTCGCCGGGGGCGACCGGCTCGGCGCACTCCAGCTCCTCGCCCTTCGCCAGGCCGATCATGCAGCCTGCGATGTCGATCTCGCCGGGCGCGTACACGCCGGGCATCTCGGCGGTCTCGCCGGCGATGAGGCTGCAGTTGGCGGCGCGGCACGCCTCGGCCATGCCGCTCACCGCGGCGGCGACCATCTCCGGGTCGATCTTCGAACAGGCGAAGTAGTCGGCGAAGAGGAGCGGGCGCGCGCGCTGGACGAGGAGGTCGTTGACGCAGTGGTTGACGAGGTCCTGCCCGACCGTGTCGTACCGGCCGCACATGACCCCGACCTTCACCTTCGTCCCCACGCCGTCAATGGTGACGGCGAGGATGTCGCCCATGCCCTCGCGGGCGCTCTGCGCGTAGAGCCCTGCGAACGCGCCGTACTGGCCGAGCACGCCCGCGTCCCACGTCGAGCGCACGGCGTCGTGCATGAGCGTGACCGCCTTCTGTCCGGCGTCGATGTCCACGCCCGCGTCGCGGTAGGCGGTCCCTGCGTCGTCGCGCTTGTCCGACAACGGTCTCTCCTTCTTCCGGGGCTACTCCTCCGTCTCTTCCAGTCCGAACCGAGCGATCTTCTTCAGGAGGCCCTGCCTGCTGAGGCCGAGGGCTTCCGACGCGCGGGACTTGTTCCAGTCGCACTCGCTCAAGACCTGCAGAATGACGCGGCGTTCGACGTCCTCGACCATGTCTTTGAGCGAGAGCTGGCTGCCCGGCCTGAGCGGGCGGATGGCGATCTGGACGGAACGGATCCGGTCGGAGAGCGCGCTCGCCCCGATCGGCGCGCCGGGCTTGGCGAGCGCGACGGCGCGCTCGAGCTCGTTCTCCAGCTCGCGCACGTTGCCGGGCCAGTCGTAGTTCACGAGGAGCTCCATCGCGTGG